>JAJYFX010000058.1 GCA_021785315.1 Actinomycetes bacterium
GCCGTTTTCGAGAAGCATTTGTGGCCATGTATTAAGTAGTACCACTTAACCAACTATCTAGATAAATCAGGCCGATATCAATTGGCAGAATATGGTGATTTCCATTAATCGATTCCTACTAAATTCGCGAAAGTGAAATGAGTTGACTCGAGAGATCACCTGAACTTCGCTCTTACATTGACGGGCAAATAAATGCTAGCTGACACGCGCAATGTTGGAGAAGACGGAGAATTACCTCTAGTTTGTAGGCATGGAAATGTCGCTACACCGCTCGCTGGGATTGACCGATTCTGAGTATGAGATGATAATTGACGTTCTGGGTCGATCTCCCAATCATCTTGAGCTTGCAATGTACTCCGTGATGTGGAGCGAGCACTGCTCGTACAAATCATCCAGGATACATCTGGGTCGATTGCCGTCAAAGGGAGACAACGTACTAGTTGGCCCGGGCGAGAATGCCGGCGTTATTGATATTGGTGACGGCATCGCCGTGGCAGTCCGGATGGAGAGCCACAACCATCCCTCAGCTATCGAACCCTATCAGGGCGCGGCTACCGGAGTGGGCGGCATTTTGAGGGATATTTTCACTATGGGAGCCCGTCCTATTGCGTTGCTCGATTCGCTTCGAATGGGTCCTATTGATGATGCAAAGAACCGCTGGATATTTTCAGGCGTCGTGAGCGGAATCTCCGGGTATGGCAATGCGGTCGGCGTGCCAACCGTCGGAGGCGAGATTGTTTTCGACAAGACTTTCAGTTCAAATCCATTAGTAAACGTTGCGGCAATCGGAATACTTCCCAAAGACCGGTTGGTTTTGGCCAAGGCTTCCGGGGTCGGGAATCTTGCGGTTCTCTTAGGATCTTCTACCGGGAGGGACGGGATCGGAGGGGTTTCGGTCCTGGCTTCCAGCGGCTTTGACGATTCCAGTGCGGGAAAGAGGCCCAGCGTGCAGGTGGGGGACCCTTTCGAGGAAAAACGTCTGATAGAGGCATGCCTTGAACTGCTTGATTTGAAAGTTGTTGTTGGAATTCAGGATCTCGGCGGTGCTGGCATCACCTGCGCCACTTCAGAGACTGCGGCAAACGCAGGGATGGGAATGGACGTCTACGTCTCGAGAATCCCGGTTCGTGAAACGGATATGGAGCATTTCGAGATCATGACCTCGGAGAGCCAGGAGCGGATGCTTGCCATTGTGAGTCCGGCGTCTTTGCAGAAGGTTCTCGCAGTTGCCAAGAAATGGGAGATTTCAGCCTCCGTGGTCGGCGTTGTTACGGATCCGGTTGTATTGCCATCAGGAAAATCAGTCGGGATGCTGCGGGTTTACGATAAGCCAAGCGGCGAGCTGCTGGCTGAGGTGCCTGCAGCGTCATTGGCTGACGAAGCTCCCAAGTACCACAGGGAGATGAGCGAGCCGCCGGATTTGCAAGCAAGATGGTCACAGGAGGCAGGATCAGGAGCGGACAGTTCCAACCTTGGAAACGATCTGAAGAGCATGCTTTTCGATCCGCGCTGGATCTATTCCCAATACGACCATCAGTTGTTTTTGAATACGGTGGTGAAGCCTGGTCAGGATGCAACGCTCCTCAAAGCTGCCGGACCGGGCGTTGGTTATACGGGTAAAGGTATTGGTGTCTCTGCCGATGGTAATTCCCGGTGGTGTTCGGTCGATCCAAAGGCCGGGGCGGCAATGGTTGTCGCCGAATCTGCACTGAACGTTGCTCTCGTCGGGGCAGACCCGGCGTGTCTCGTCGACTGCCTGAACTTCGGCAATCCCGAGCATCCGGTGGTCATGTGGCAGCTTTCTGAGGCAATCGACGGCATAGCACAGGCCTGTCGAGCGCTTGAGATACCAGTGGTGGGTGGAAACGTCTCTTTTTACAACGAGGTAAACGGCAGCGACATCGATCCTGCTCCGGTCGTGACGACCTTGGGGGTTGTTTCCACCCTTACTAGGAGACCTCCTGGTATCGGATTTGTCAAGCCGGCAAGCCTTGTCCTGATTGGAGATACCCAGCGCAATCTAGCCGGATCACGTTGGGCCTATCAGTTGAAGAACGATCAGTCAGGCTCGTTGCCGAAGTTGGACCTGGAGGTTCACAGATCACTTATCAAAACGGTGGTGGATCTGGTTCAAAACAGCGAGCAATACGCTATTTCGGCGATGCATGACGTGTCCGACGGCGGACTCGCTCTGGCGCTGGCGGAGATGATTTTGGCTGGAGATAACGGCGTCGAGATTTCCGAAGGCGCAATTCGCGACAATGTTGATCTTTTCTCAGAGTCTCCTTCCAGAGTTTTGGTGGCTACTGGTAATCCTGAAGCGGTGATTGGCCTCGTCAACGGGCAAATGCTGACCGGGAAGGTTATTGGCGAGGTTGGCGGCTCGCGGCTCTATATCCCCAGCCTTGTGAATTTGGGCGTTGACGAATTGCGCAGGGCGGTAAAAGAGAACGCTGTTACTTGAGCCGGTCCCTGAGCTGATCTAGCGCTGAGTCGGGCACCAGCAAGTCGCCTTCGCCCGTTCCTATTTGAAGGCCGGTCTTGTAGGTTCCGTGGTAGTCGGAGCCGCCGGTGGCCACTAATGAAAGAGATTCGGCCAACTGTACTAGGAGAGTCCTCAGCTGAGGGGTGTACCGCGAATAGTGAGACTCTATCCCGACCAGCCCGTAGCTTTCGAGCTCTGAAATATATCTGGATAGTTCGTCTCCATGTACCTCAAGCGATAGCGGATGGGCAATTACTGGGAGCGCCCCAGACGCGAGCGCCAGTTCAATGGCCTCTTTCGGGTCCAGAAGCATTTTTGGAACATAATAGGGCTGGCCTTTAGCAAGATACTTGTCGAAGGCTTCCTGAATGGACGAGACAATTCCCTTTCTCAACATTACTGCCGCAAAATGCGGCCTGCCCAAATTTGGTCCTCCTGCCTCCTCGATCAGCTCGTCCCAGGATATGGGGAAGCCGGCGTCACTAAGTTTCCTTGCCAGGGCCATATTGCGGTCTATTCTCGCCTTCTGGATATCAATGAGACGATCCTGAAGCGGCCCGGGTATCGGCTCCAGAAAGTAGGCCAGTAGATGGAAGGTCCCGGATTGAATGATGCAGGAGATCTCCACGCCGGGTACGAAGCCGATGCCTAGCTCTTCCGCGCGTTGCTTGGCAAATCCGATTCCATCGAGGCGGTCATGATCGGTGAGTGCAACATGGCTGCATCCCGCTGTTTTGGCCAGTTCGATAATCCCTTGCGGAGAGTCGGAGCCATCGGAGAATCTAGAATGGGTATGCAGATCTATCATTGTGCGCTTTCATGAATCTTTTTGAATTTTTACTCTCAAGGGTATTGTTCCCCCGGTAAACTCGGGGCAATTCCTATGGGATATTATGAAAATTCGACTAAGTTTTTATGTGGGCGTCAAAGAATCTTAGTTTGGTACTTCTAAGTGCTGAAAAGCGCTGAATGGAAGACTAAAGACTTGCTGTTCGATTAAGACAAGGAAGACGAGCGAGTTTATGTCCTTTAGGAAGGACCATTTGTTAGGTAATAGGGAATCTGGGTGTGACAATCCCAGCAGCTCAGTGCAACCCAATTCTATATTCACTGTTCTTCCCGCGGCGAATGACGGATGGTGTTCCAAGGACCAACCGGAGCGCGACGGACCGGCTGATTCCCCCGAAGAAGCCTGCGGGGTATTCGGGATCAAGCTTAATAATTCCCAGGGAAATGCATCAGTTTCGCACTTGACCTTTGACGGACTTTACGCATTGCAGCATCGGGGCCAAGAATCAGCCGGTATTGCCGTGTCTGACGGCGAGGGAATTACCGTGGTCAAGAACATGGGCTTGGTGAGCAATGTTTTCGATGAGAGGACCCTTCTGGCGCTGCCTGGCAACATGGCAATTGGACACACTCGCTATTCGACTACCGGGGCATCGAACTGGAAGAATGCCCAGCCTGTTTTTAGAGCTGTCGGCGAGACCGGCTTCGCCCTGGGGCATAACGGCAATCTGACCAATACGGCGGAACTAGTCGAAGAGGCCGGCCTTTTCCCAGGCCTGGCCATTTCGGATACCGATGCGCTCGCCGAGCTTCTTTTTAGGCACTTTTCGAAAGATGCCGATCCCAATAGTTTGAGGGACGCCCTGATGAAAGTTCTTCCGATGCTGAGGGGTGCATTCTCGCTGGTTCTCATGGACGTCGATAATTTGATCGCCGTCAGGGATCCTAACGGTTTCCGACCCCTTTGCCTGGGAAGACTCGATACTGGTTGGGTGTTCGCCTCAGAAAGTCCTGCGCTGGATGTGATTGGAGCCAAGTTTGTGCGAGAGCTCGAGCCGGGAGAGATGGTCATTGTCTCAGACGGCGAGCCGCATAGCTATTTCCCGTTTCCCGAGGAGCGCCTCGACCCCAAGCTTTGCATCTTCGAGTTCGTTTATTTTGCCCGTCCTGATTCGCGGCTTCTGGGCAAAGAGGTTCATGGAACTAGAAGGAGAATGGGCCAGTACCTGGCTTTAACGGCTCCGGTGGAGGCCGACATGGTGATGGGGGTGCCTGATTCCGGCGTCCCGGCCGCCGAGGGATACGCTCTTCAGTCGCAAATTCCATACGGCCAAGGTTTGGTCAAGAATCGCTACATAGGCAGGACCTTTATTACTCCGGATCAGACTCAAAGGGCCAACGGCGTAAGGCGCAAGCTAAATACCCTGACCGAGAACATTGCCGGCAAGAGACTTGTGGTGGTGGACGACTCGATTGTCAGGGGAACTACCACAAAGGCAATGGTGAAACTTCTCCGAGAAAGCGGAGCACTTGAGATCCATCTGAGAATCTCGTCTCCACCTTACAAGTGGTCGTGCTTCTATGGAATAGATACTCCGTCGAGACCGGATCTTCTTGCCGCCAACAGAAGCTTGGATGAGATCAAGGAGTACCTGAACGTCGATTCCATCGCTTATCTGGACATCGAGGATTTGAGGAAGGCCATTGGCGCCGATTATGGATTCTGCGATGCCTGTTTGACCGGAAACTATCCCGTTGCAATCCCGGTGACTATATCTGCAGCACCAGCTACAGCGAATACCGTAAGCTGACGATGGAAAACAGCACTGGGAAACCGCTGACCTATTCTTCTGCCGGCGTAAATTTGGAGGCCGGAGAAATGGCGGTTTCCAAGATACGGGCAAAGGTCCAGTCAACATTTTCTAAGCAAGTGGTCTCAGATATTGGAGGCTTTGCGGGCATGTTCGCCCCGGACCTCTCCGGTTACGTGGAGCCGGTCTTTGTTTCTTCAACCGATGGGGTTGGAACCAAGGCAATGGTTGCGACCTGGGCAAACATTTACGATTCGATAGGGATTGACTTGGTCGCGATGTGCGTCGACGACCTTGTATGCACAGGCGCAAAACCGCTTTTCATGCTGGACTACATTTCCATCGGCAAGCTTGATCCCGATCAGATAGAGAAGCTGGTAAGCGGCATCGCTGACGGGTGCATAATGGCTGGCGCTTCTTTGATTGGCGGGGAGATGGCCGAGCATCCCGGAGCAATGGAACAGGGAGGGTTCGATCTGGCCGGTTTTTCGGTAGGTGTCGTCGATCGTTCAAAAGCGTGGGGATCGCATCGCGTCCGCAGCGGAGACAAGCTAATCGGCCTGGCATCACCCAATTTGCGGTCCAATGGATTTTCGTTAGCCAGGGCTTCGCTTTTTGGGTCATCGTCGGCCGAGGAGATAAAAAAACGCGGCAGTGAACCGGCGTGGCCGGGTTCGCCGAAGTCTCTTTTCGAAGTTGTGATGGAACCGTCCGTTATCTATAGCCAAGCTATCAGTTCCATATCCGAGAAAAATCTGGTGAATAGTTGCGCCCATATAACTGGCGGGGGCATACCGGGTAATCTGCCTCGCTCACTGCCCGATGGTCTTTCGGCCAATATTCAGGCAGATTCGTTCGAGGTCCCACGCATATTCAAGGAAATTCAGGAGAAGGGCAGAATTTCCGACGAAGAGATGTTTCGCGTATTTAATATGGGCGTGGGGATGATCCTAACAATCGATCATTCCGCGGAAGCCGCAATTCGAAGTCACATAGAGAGTCATTCGATTCCTACCTATCTGCTGGGTACGGTCGAGGAAACTGGAGGAGGCGTGAATTTTGTCTGAGCGTTATTCAACCATGTTGGATGAGATTCAAAATATGGACGATAGCGCTCTGCTTGGGCGTCTTCGCGATCATATCGTTGCCCACTCCATACTGACGGGGAAGTTCGTATTGAAGTCGGGTGAGGAGAGCAGCTGGTTCATCGACGCGAAGAAGACCGTTTGTTCTGCCGACGGGATGCTTCTTGTGGCTGACGCCATATGCCGCGTGATACCCGCAGAAGCCACAGCCATTGGCGGGCTTACCATGGGAGCTGATCCGGTTGCATTTTCCACTGCGGCTATCAGCGCCGCCTTGGGAAGGCCTCTGCGGAGTTTCTCGGTGAGAAAAGAGGCCAAGGACCACGGTGGCGGCGGCAGGATTGCGGGGATGCTGCTCCCGGGCGACAAAGTTGTGATAACTGAGGACACAGTCACAAGGGGAACCTCAATGTTAGAGGCCGTCACGGAGGTCCGTGATGCTGGCGGCGAGGTCATATTGGCTGTGGCCCTAGTGGATAGGGGAGGGAGCGCCGAGCGACTTCTTAGTACAACGGGGGTGAAATTCAAGGCGCTGTTCAGCGCCCCGGATTTGGGCCTCAACTATGAAGGCGGCCTTGTTTTTTAACCCGGATCTCGGGCTAAATTGCTAACAAATCCTGTGCTGCCTTGACGATCTGATCTGTCCCAATCATGAGCGCTCGCTCTATTGCGGAAGAAAACCCGAGCAAGGGGATATCAGGGCTGGCCAATCTCTTTACTGGCGCATCCAGAGCCCAGAACGCGTGTTCGGAAATCAGCGAAGCTACTTCGGCGCCCGCTCCGAAAGAGATGTTGTCTTCGTGAACTATCAGTACGCGCGAGCACCTGGTGGCGGAGTCCAGGATCGTGGCCTTGTCAAGAGGCGAGATCGTTCTTAGATCCACCACCTCGATGTCGGCCTCATCCTGGAGCGCTTCTGCAGCGGCAAGCGCGTAATGTCTGTGGAGGCCGTAGGTGATTATGGTCAGATCCTTGCCTGGTCTGACGATTTCGGCTTGGCCTATCGGGACTTGGAAATCAAGCTCCGGAATCGGTCCAGAGATCAGGCGGTATGCCTTCTTGTGTTCTAGAAACAGAACGGGATCTGGGTCGAGAAGGGCGGAATTCAAAAGACCGACCACATCTTTCGGGGTGCTGGGTGCTACAACCTTGAGTCCCGGAATGTGAGAGAAGAGCGCTTCAATGGCCTGCGAATGGTATAGGGCTCCGTGAACCCCGCCTCCCCACGGGGCGCGGATGACCATTGGAACGTTCCAACCTCCGTTGGAACGGTAGTGGGCTTTGGCAGCTTCGGAGACGATCTGATCGAATGCGGAATGGATGAAGTCGGCAAACTGAATTTCCACTATTGGATGCTTGCCAAAGAACGCGAGACCGATTCCGAAGCCGACCAGACTTGACTCCGCGAGCGGAGTATCTATTACGCGGTCCGGATATTTCTGCCACAGTCCCTCAGTGGCCATGAAGACACCCCCCTTGCGCCCGACATCTTCACCGAGTATCAAAGACGAGGGGTCGGTTTCGAGGATATGGTCCAGGCTGGTTCTCAAGGCGTCAATGACGTTTCCTGTTCGTATCGACGTGAAAGATGGTTTTTCAAATCGAACTGGAACTGTATTCTCGATAACTTTCGCGTAGACGTTTGTGCCGACGGAATCCGGAGTGGGATCGGACACCTCCTGTGCTAGCGCCGCCTGATTATTGATGGATTCGACGAGCCCGTCTTTGAGCTGGAGCAGCTCGAAGTCCGACGCGCAACCGTGAGCCGTCAAATAGTCGCCAAATTTGGTCAGGGGATCGTTCGCCTTTGCTGCGTCAACCTCCTCTTTGGATCGGTAGCTTCGATCGTCATCATCTGAAGTGTGCGGGCCGAACCGATACGCGGTCGCCTCAATGAATGTCGCACCACCGCCTGATCGGGCCTTTTCAACCGCATTTTTTACCGCCGAATAGACGGCAATGGGATCTTTCCCGTCAACTTGGATGCCTTCGATGTTGTAAGCGGCAGCCTTTTTGTACAATTCCGTCACCGCAGACTCCATGGCAAGCGGAACAGAAATCGCATATCCGTTGTTTTCGCAGATGAACACTACCGGCAGGTTATGAATGCCGGTGAAATTAAGTGCTTCGTGAAAGTCACCCTTGGAAGTTGCGCCGTCGCCAAAATTACAGATGACGACGTCCTTTGATCCGTCGAGCTTGAGACCATATGCGATTCCGGCTGCGTGAGGAAGCTGGGTGGCGATCGGCGAAGATCCCGTTACGACACGTACGCGGGGCAGCGACCAATGGTTTGGCATCTGACGCCCGCCAGAGTTGGGATCCTCAGCTTTGGCGAAGATTCCCAGGAAGGCTTCGTAGGGCGTCATGCCAAGTCCAAGCAGCAGCCCAAGATCGCGGTAATAAGGC
>JAJYFX010000059.1 GCA_021785315.1 Actinomycetes bacterium
GATGACTACTCTCCATCAAATTCGCAAATGACCTTGAACATCGACAAGGGATCCTCGCAGGGGGTTAAGGTAGGCGAGCCAGTCGTAGCTTCACTGGGACTTATTGGAAAGGTAGTTTCGCTGACGCGGTCTAACTCCACGGTCCTGTTGCTTTCCGATCCTTCATCGTCGGTTGGCGTCGTAATGGGATCTTCAACTCATGTTGGACTTGCAGTTGGAACCGGGTCATATAGCTCGATCAAGGTTGACCTGGTCGACCCGGGAACGCCACTTTACGTGGGCGAACCGGTTTACACCTCAGGAGTGCAGGGAGGTATTTATCCGCCCAATCTTCCGGTCGGGAAAGTCTCCAAGTTTTCATCAGTTCCAGGTGCGCTGCAGGAGCAGGTGCTTCTAGCCCCGATGGTTGATCTTGCGCATCTGCAGTACGTAAAGGTGTTGGACTGGCTTCCAAGCGGGGGCGGATAATGAGGCTGCGAGTAATCCGTTCGGTGCTTCTAATTTTGACCGTAGTAGTGCTGCAGCATTCAGTCCTTGAAGGGGTGCAGTTTTTCGGAGTCCACCTAGACCTTCCACTGCTCCTTGTGATTTGCGCTGGCTTTAGCGACGGCAGAGAGACTGGGGCGATCGTCGGATTTGTCGTCGGATTGATCACGGACGGATTCCTGCTCACTCCGCTTGGGCTTTCAGCGTTGGTTTACAGTCTGATCGGATATATCGCAGGTCAAACCGAGAAGGGCTCTCTCATCGGCCCATCGACGATCAATGCGGCTTTAGCTTCGCTTCTAAGCGCATTTGGCGTCATTGGATATGAAATAGCGTCGAGGCTGCTTGGATTTGGACGTTTGCTTCAAATACATTTAATCAAGGTTGTTTTGGTGGTTGCAATAACAAACGCGATAATTTCGGTGGTCATGGTCCCCGTCGCGAAATGGGCCTTCGTATCCAAGGAATTGAGTTCTCGGCCGCCTGTAATCAGACGTTAGAGTTGATGGATTAGTCAGCGCTATTTGCAAGGAGTGCAGTTGGCAAAGCGCACGTTCAAACGAGAGGTTCCAAGGGGTCGAAATGACAAGGTCAGAATCCGGGTAATCGGCTTTGCCGTTGCTGCCCTTTTCTCAGCCATGTTTGCGCGGCTATACTCCCTGCAAGTTCTACAGAGCTCCACATACCAGGCGCAAGCGGTGGCTAACCAGGTTCGCCAGGTAGTTGAAGCTCCACCCCGTGGTTTGATCACAGATAGGAATGGAAATCTCCTGGTTGGCAACAAAGTCATAGAGTCCGTTACGCTGTCTCCACAAGTTGCTTCCCAGCATCCGTCAGTGATCCCAAGGATCGCAAAGCTACTGGGAATATCTGTCAGCTCTATTAAAAGTTCGCTTTCGAACCTCGAATACTCCCCCTATGAGCCTGTTCCGATCCAGCAGGGGGTTCCAAAAGAAAAGATTATCTATATATCCGAGCATCAGTCTGAATTCCCCGGCGTTTCGTACCAGCTAACCGCCCAACGCGTTTATCCGGAAGGAACCACCGCTGCGCAGGTGCTCGGATACGTTGGACAAGTTTCGCAGTCGAACCTTAAAACGCTTTCAAAGAAGGGCTATCTTCCCGGTGACGCAATCGGGAAGTCCGGGGTTGAATTGAGCTATGAACAGTACTTGAGAGGAAAGCCAGGGGTATCGAATCTGGAGGTCAATGCATTTGGGCAGGTGGTGGGAACGTTAAGTCAGACTTCCCCGGTTCCGGGAGATAATCTCGCGCTATCGCTCGATCTCAACCTGCAGCAGGTCGCCGACAAGGCGCTTGCCTCTGAGATCAAGAAGCTGTCGGGCACATATGATCCATATTTTCATCTCTATTACCCGCAGCTGACGGGGGCAGTAGTGGTAGAGGATCCAAACAACGGCCAGATTCTGGCAATGTCTTCCTACCCCACCTATAATCCAAGTGTTTGGGTCGGGGGAATTTCCTCTGCCGAGTACAAGGCTCTAACATCGTCCAGCTCGCGCTATCCGTTGATAAACCGAGCCATTGCTGGCGAGTATACTCCCGGTTCGACGTTCAAGCTTGCCACTGCGACCGCCGCCCTTAAAACGGGCCTGATTAGTCCGAGCTACTACTATTACGACACGGGATTGTTCAAGATTCCCAACTGTACCTCGGGCATGTGTTCTTTCCATAACTCAGGATATGAGCACTTGGGTTTGCTCAACATAACCAAGGCGTTGGCCGCTTCTGACGACGTGTTTTTCTACAATCTCGGCTACATGTTTTACGCCAACCAAAGCAAGTATGGCCAGGACCCTATTCAGCAAACCGCGAACGCCTATGGATGGGGCAAACTTACTGGGATTAATCTGCCAGGCGAGGTGCCAGGGTTAGTCGATTCTCCGGCGACCCGGGCTTTGCTTCACAAGCAGTACCCTTTGGCATATCCATATGCTTCCTGGTACACGGCAGACCAGTTGGAAATGGCTTTCGGGCAAGGCGAGACCGCGATAACTCCGATTCAGATGGCAAACGCCTACTCGACTTTTGCCAACGGCGGTACGCGCTATCAGCCACAAATTGCTAGCGGGATAGTCAGCCAGTCGGGGAAGCTTGTAAAGAAGTTCACTCCGGTGGTCGAGGGCCATGTAACGCTTTCTCCAACTGACCGGGCCGCGATGCTTAGCGGTTTCGAGGGTGCTGTCAATAGTTCGAGTGGAACAGCCAGCGGTGCTTTTGCAAACTTCCCTTTCAGCCAGTTCCCTATTGCCGGTAAGACTGGCACAGCTTCGATTGTCGGTCAGGAGCCGAACTCGTGGTTCGTGGGTTTCGGGCCGATTCCAAAGTCGCAGTACGTAGTTGTCGCGGTGATCAAGAATGGTGGGTTTGGGGCCAGTGCCGCGGCCCCGGTAGTCAGGACCATTTTTGACTACCTATTGAAGCATCCGGTTGGTCCCAGTACCTTTGGCACACCACATCTGGCGCCCGGCGTTGCAAGTTCAACAAATCTAGGGGTGCCGCCTTCAGGATCTCCTACAACTGCCGCTGGATGAGCTGACAAAGCCAGAAAGTTTTTGGAATTGCAGTTTCGATCGAATCTTTTAAATTCAAAATAATATTTTTGGTTGGTGTCGTCGACCTGCATAGGCAGGCACCTAGACCAAATTACGGCTAAACTTGACTACAGATGCTGTTCAACTGGCACGATTTCGGTTATTTATTTGGGGTGATTCTTCTTGCGACATGCACTTATGGTCGCGAGATAGGCCAATCTGACCGCGCAAATGAGCCAAGCACAGTATCAGAAGGATCTAAAGAGCCAAATGCTGGCTCGGTATTTGAATCGGCAAGCACGCCATTACCTTACAGCGGGGATGAAAGTTTCACTTCAGGGTGCATGAGACCTTTTCCAGAGCGTGCCGCCGATCAATCAGGATTTAGAAGGGTGATGCCGCATGGCAGACAAGAATCCCTCGTACGATGCTACGAGGTCAACTCAGGGTTCATCCGAGGACCAGGGCAGAAATTCAGGTAATTCGAGGCAGAGGAGACGGCGCTATAGCGGGCCTAACCGAAGGCCTGAAAGCCAGGCTGGTCAGGGAAATACTGAGGGAGAAGTTACATCAAACGTTGCTGGGCCTTCCAGCGGCGGGCCTGCAATGGCAAAAAAGAGCCATTCTTCTAGGCGCTCGCATGGCCAGCCGGCGCCAACGGATAAAAAACGGCAGGAAGATGCCGGGGTCGAACATGCCGCCAGCGAGACTGCGTTAGCGGCTTCGGGCTACATAAACCGTCTGCGATCATCATTTGGCGGAGCGGCACCGGGAAAGAAGGAAACTAGCGCTGTATCCGAGAAGAAGAAGCGCTTGGGCATCCTTGGCATAAATGAACGTGAAGAAATACTTTCCAAGGGTCCAGTCCAGTATCGAACTGACGAGTTTTTATCTGAACTGGCTGGTGCGGATACCAAGTCGCCACGGCGTTCACACCAGAGGTTCGGCAGGCAGAGAAATGGTCGGCCCGTAGGGAGATATCTGATGTGTGTCCATGTCCAGGACGGTGTGACACAGATTGCGATCCTTGAGGGAAGGACCCTAATAGAACACTACGTTTCTAAGTCGGACACGGATCCAAATGCCATTGACGGAAATATCTACTTGGGTAGGGTGACGAATGTCCTTCCAGGGATGGAGGCGGCCTTCGTGGACATTGGCACGCCCAAGAACGCCGTTTTGTACCGGGGCGATGTCAGGTATGAGCGCGAGGATTTGCTTGACACGGATCAAAGGTCAGTAAGGATTGAACAGCTCCTTCGTCCAAAGCAGACCGTGGTGTGTCAGGTTACCAAGAATCCGATCGGAACCAAGGGAGCCAGGCTTACTCAGGAGGTATCGCTGCCGGGAAGATTTCTAGTTTTGATACCCAACTCAGATAGTTACGGAATTTCAAAGAGACTTCCTGAAGACGAACGCAAAAGGCTTAGGCGGATACTCGATGATATCAAGCCCTCCGGGTTTGGTCTGATTGTCCGTACGGCAGCCGATGGCGCCACTGCGGACGAGCTTCGGCGTGATACCGACCATCTCATCGGGATGTGGGAGAGGATCGAAGAGAGGGCCAGGGTTGCCCACGCTCCAGCTCTGCTATATCAAGAGCCGCAGGTGGCAGTTAGGGTTATTCGGGAAGAGTTCAATCGGAACTACCGGGGAGTGATCATTGACGACAAGGATCTTTACGAGGAGGTCTCCACGTACGTGTCGTCGATATCGCCAGAACTAGCTGACCGTGTGGAGTTCTACGACAAGGAACGCAGAGCGTTGCCTCTTTTCGAGCAGTTCCACGTGCATGAGCAGCTCCATAAAGCCCTAGGCAGGAAGGTATGGCTGCCGTCCGGCGGTTCTCTGATAATTGACAGGGCCGAGGCGCTGACCGTTATCGATGTGAATACAGGAAAGAATGTTGGCTCGCATTCGCTCGAGGAGACAATCCACAGGAACAACCTTGAGGCAGTGGAAGAAGTCGCCCGTCAGCTGAGGCTTCGTGACATTGGCGGCATCATCGTAATCGACCTTATTGACATGATGATCAAGGCCAACCAGGAAGATGTGATGCGTGTGTTCCGAGACGCTCTTGCCAGAGACAAAACCAAGACCCAGGTGTTCGACATGTCCGAACTTGGTTTGGTGGAGATGACGCGGCAGAGGGTTTCTGAGGGGCTAGTTGAGTCTTTTTCCACAGTATGTCCAACTTGTGAAGGAAGAGGTCTTATTTTTGACCCATCTCTTCTTTAGTACGAGTACACTGTTACACCTATGTATGCGGTGATAAAAACAGGTGGCAAGCAGGAAAAGGTATCACAGGGCCAGGTCCTAAACGTTGAATTGCTGAACGTCGAGGAAGGCGGCGACGTGGTTTTCAAGCCCATCCTCATTGTGGATGGCGAAAACGTGTTAGCCGACGGTTCCGAACTCGATGCGGCGTCGGTTACTGGCAAGGTGCTCGGTTTGTCCAAGGGGCCGAAAGTTGTCGGTTTCAAATACAAATCAAAAGCAAGATACCGGCGCAAGTGGGGACACAGGCAAAAGTACTCAGTAATCGAAATTACTGGAATCAACAAGTAGGTAGTTTCAAGGCTTTTGTGTGCCACTATGGCAATAATTTAAGATAAAACTCCAAGGAGAGTTTAAATGTCAAAGACTAAGGGCGGCGGCTCTACTCGAAATGGCCGCGATTCGCAGGCCCAGCGACTGGGTGTGAAGATCTTCGATGGTACCACCGTCAAGGCGGGCGCTATCATTGTCCGCCAGCGCGGCACCAAATTTCATCCCGGTACGAATGTAGGCAAGGGCGGTGACGACACGCTGTTCGCTACCTCGGAGGGAAAAGTGAAGTTCGGTGACCATCGTGGTCGTCGAGTGGTTAATGTCTTTGCTGAGGGCTCTAGCTAAGTTATAAATTCATACTTAAACATCTAGATCAGGTGCCAAATAGGCCTCGGAATATCTGCACTGCAGAACCACCGGGGTCTTTTGACTTTGAGGTTGTATGTCAACTTTTGTAGACAGTGCGCAAATTCATGTAAAGGCTGGCAACGGCGGGGCCGGCTCAGTCTCATTTCGCCGTGAAGCTCATGTGGACAAAGGGGGTCCTGATGGCGGTGATGGCGGAAACGGCGGAGACATATGGCTTCAGGCTTCGACAAGTGTGAGTTCGCTTTTACGATTTCGCGACTTTCCTCACAGGGCTGCTGAGAATGGCTCACATGGAGCTGGCAAGAAGAAGCATGGAATAACAGGGAAAGGCTTGATAGTCGAGGTACCTGTAGGCACGGTCGTAAAAGGTCCCGAAGACAATGTTGTTGCCGATCTTGACGAAGCGGGCAAGAAATGGTTGGCGGCAAAGGGTGGCCAAGGAGGCCGTGGAAATACTCGCTTCTTGTCCAACTCGAAGAGAGCTCCTAGCTTTGCTGAACAAGGTGAGGTTGGGGAAGAGTTCTGGTACGACTTGGAACTCAAGCTTGCAGCCGATGTCGCAATTATCGGATTTCCGAATGTGGGAAAGTCAACGCTGATTTCCGTTATTTCTGCCGCCAAGCCAAAGATCGCCGATTATCCGTTCACCACATTGGTCCCGAATCTCGGTGTTGTCCAAGTCGGCGACAGGCAGGATTTTTCGGAGTTTATCGTCGCCGACATCCCTGGCCTCATAGAAGGGGCAAGTGAGGGCAAGGGACTTGGACATGAGTTTCTAAGACACATTGAGAGGGCGAAAGCGCTGCTTGTGCTCGTTGATCCGTCTTCGAATGCTCCGTTGGCACCCGAAGCGCAGTTAACTGTGTTGATGGCTGAGCTTGGCGCCTACATGGCGGATCTTCTTGACCGGCCCAGGTTGACAGTAATTTCTAAAATGGACAGTGCTGATCCTTCGGTAATAGATGAGCTGGTGAGCCAGGGCACTGCTTCGATGGCGATATCGTCTGCGACAGGGCAGGGCATCAGGCAGCTGTTAAGCGAGTTGGAGGCGCTAGTCAGGGCAGGCCGCAAGGTTGAAGAGGTTGGCGAAGACGAGATCGTTATACATAGGCCGATGCCCCAGAATTTTCAGGTGGTCAGAGATTCTGACGGCGCATTTAGGGTCAAGGGCAGATCTGTCGAGCGTACAGTTGCGATCTCCAATATCACAACTCCCGAGGCAATCGACTATATTCAATCACGTTTGAGGAAACTGGGTGTCGACCGGGCTCTTAAACGCAGCGGCGCGCGCGAAGGCGACGAGGTCAGGATCGCCGGCTTCAGCTTCGACTACCAGGAGAGCATTTAGGAGGTTTCAGTTGCGGATTGTAGTGAAGCTTGGGTCCTCCTCTGTTACAGGCGTAGACGGAGCCATTTCCCACGACACCCTCCTATCAATTGCTTCTCAAATCGACACGATTAGGCGGAGCGGCCACTCTCCGGTGATAGTAAGTTCAGGGGCGATTGCGGCAGGACTTCACACCCTGGGAATCACAGACAGGAGGCCATCCGGCCTGAGCCTCCTTCAAGCTATTTCGGCCGTCGGGCAGTCACGGTTGATGGATGCATATAACAGAGCACTCGGTGAATACGGCCTAATCGCCGGCCAGGTATTATTGACCCCTTTGGATTTCATTAATCGCCAGCAGTACCTGCACGCAAGGGAGACCCTCGAAACGCTTATCGGGATTAATGTGATTCCGGTAGTTAACGAAAATGATGCGGTCGCAGACGATGAAATCCGTTTCGGCGACAATGACCGAATGGCAGCGCTGGTGGCAAACCTAATTTCTGCTGATCTGCTGGTACTGTTGACCGACCAAATGGGCGTATATACTTCCGACCCTCGGATTGACTCCGCTGCCTCACTGGTTGAGGAGATTGACGAGTTTTCCGATGCCTTGAAGGAGGCAGCTGGCGGACCTGGAACCGACAGGGGATCGGGAGGCATGGCTTCCAAACTGCAAGCAGCATCGATAGCCTCGTGGTCCGGGGTGGACGTGCTCATTGCCAGTGCAACTCGGGAGTCGGTGTTGGTGGAAGCTTGCGACCGAAAGCCCGGGCTCGGGACATATGTAAACAAGAGGCAAATTCGGCTGAGCGCGCGCAAACTTTGGATTGCATTTGCGAATCCTGCGGTTGGGAGGGTTTACGTTGACAACGGTGCGCGCAGCGCGATAATTGAACATTCCAAGTCGCTATTAAGCGTAGGTGTGCACTCTTTCGAGGGCTCGTTCCTTGAGGACGAGCCTGTGGAGATTTGTGATTTGACGGGACACGTAATTGCCAAGGGGCTGGCTAGGGTTTCGGCGGAGGATTTGCCCCTGGCGTTGAAGTCGAATCTTTCTGGTACGCAGGGCGCTTCAAGTATTCTGGTTCATAGGGATGATTTAGTGGTATTGATTTAGTGGTCTGGCGAAGCCAAGTGTTTTCCTCGGACGAT
>JAJYFX010000060.1 GCA_021785315.1 Actinomycetes bacterium
TAAACAAGGAGAGAAGGAATATCGTCACCACACGTGCAATACCTGCAAGAACCGTCTTTGCGGCCACGACTGCCGGCCCGCTGGCCTGGGACAACACGCTGGTCAGCTTGGATGAATTTGCCTCCACGTAGCTATCGATATGAAACCGTTTTATCAACTGGCCGAATTGCCCGGTACCGGTTTGCGCTTGATTGACCAACCCCGGCAGCTGATGGGAAAACTTTACGCCCGCGGCGTATAGGGGCCTCGTGATCAGAAATATGATTCCGCTAAATATGACCAGGGCCATGATAAATACAATTACAGAACCCACCGAGCGTTTTACATGGAATCTATATAAATACTTGACCGCTGGATCCAGAACCATGGCGACAATCAAGGCAAGAAGAAGATCGAGCACTAGCGATCGCAAGAACCAAAGCAGCCATATCGACAGGGCGATGCCCACGGCCATTAGCTGAATCTGAAAAATGCGCCTCAGGCTGACTGACTTGTTTTCCGAATCACCAGCAACGTTGCTCAACTTAGTTGTTCCATGTTCCTAATTCTTCCAAACGTCTAAGCTTGGATTCAAAGCAAGCTATAGCCCGGACCTGTACCAAAGTTACCAGGGTGTAAGATCATAAGCCATAAATTACAAAATGATCTAGGGTCTATTTTCGGTTGAAGGGCGTGGATGGTATTGGAGTTATTCCTCACAGGACAACGACAATGAGCAGCTTCGACGGCCAACAGACATCTGATTCCCGATTGCATCAGCCGTCGATTTTGAGGAGCTACACGATACGCTCCATCAAGGTCGTGGCAATTCTGCTAATAGTCGAATATCTTGTCGTGCCACAGCTTGCCGGAGCAAGAAAAGCATTGTCACTTATACAGCACCTGAATATCGGCTATATCGGGCTCGCTCTTGTCGCAGAGATCGCCGCCTTAATTTCTTACGCATATCTGACTATGTCCGTGCTGCCTCGGCAGTCATTGAAACCCTGGACGGCATTACGCATCGACCTATCCTCGCTAGCGCTTTCACACGTGACGCCAGCTGGAACAGCGGGAGGAACGGGCCTGTCGATCCGGCTGCTGGTAACGCAGGGAGTCCGAGCCGCAGATGCTGCGTTCGCAATTGCAGTCCAAGGAATCGGGTCGGCGGTTGTACTGAATCTCATCTTCTGGGTAGCACTAATAATCTCAATTCCAATCTGGGGCTTCAACGCGGTATACCTCAGCGTTACCCTTATTGGAATTTTGCTCATCGTGCTATTTTGCGTCCTGATCGTCGCATTCACGCGAGGCGAACGACACTTCACGCGGCTCATAGTTGGCTTATTTTCCAAACTTCCATACCTCAGCGAAGCGAAGATCGAAAGCACGCTGCAGCACATTTCGGAACGAATCCGCAGCCTTGCCTCAGACCCCCCATTACTCAAAAAGGCTTTGACGTGGGCGGTGGCAAACTGGCTGTTTGATGCGGCCTCCTTATGGATCTTCTTGGCCGCATTCGGACATTTCGTGAATATCGACGGCCTCCTGGTTTCCTACGGAATCGCCAACATCTTGGCCGTCATTCCCGTAACGCCAGCGGGACTAGGCGTCGTCGAGGCGGCGCTAACGACGTCCCTCGTGGGTTTTGGAACTCCACGCGGAGTAGCGATCCTCGGCGTCATCTCCTACCGTCTTATCAATTTCTGGCTCCCAATTCCCGGGGGCGCCCTTGCTTACCTTTCGTTAGGGATAGGGCCTCAGTCTTCAGAAAGGAAGCACACCAAGCAGAGCAAACGTCTCTCGGCTTCAAAACTGAATCCGAACATGATAGTCAAAGATCTCCAGCTTCCAGAGGACAACTGACGCCACTTCCGCAAAGGCGTCATGATTTCTTTTCCCAGCGATCGCCTAAGCGGATTCTCCGCTCAGTTTCCTACCCGGTCGCTTGACTGTGCGGAAACATTTTTAGGCTTGTGCGCCTTGATATTCGAGCGGTCTGAAGCGTGGCTACACCGCGGCTTGAGCAGGCCTTCAAAGTATTGAACAACGACCTAGATCCCGTTGACTACCTTGGCTCATCGTTCTGCCGCAGCTAAGCGCCCAGGAGATGTTATCTCAGTCGAGACCGAGGGACACCTTGACCCCAAAGGTTTGCTCGAACAAAGACCGCTTTCTTCGCAACCCGAATGACTCCAGCTCGAAATCGCCGTCGGCGTTCAAAAAGATGATCATACGATCCCTTTCGATTTCGACCCTTACCGAATCCACCACAGCCTCATGAGAACGGTCCAGGGCGTCAGCCAATCTAAGGATTCCGGCAAGCTTCACCACCACCGACTGCCAGTCCGCGCTTAGGTGATCGAAAGGAGCAAAATCTGATTTCGGGTAGCCGCGGCGATGGAATCTGCCCAGACAGACCAAAACCCACTTCTCCTGAGGCGTAAAGCCTCTCAATCGCGAATTTTCAATCAGGTATGCCGAATGCCTGTCATGATCCTCCATCGCGATATGCTCGCCGATGTCATGAAGAAGCGCACCGTAGAATAGCAATTCCCGCTCGGTCTCAGACAGACCATGGAGAACAGCCGTCTGGTCAAAAAGCGAAAGGGCCAGTTTTGCTACTTGCTCGGCGTGAAAGCTGTTCCATGCAAATCGCTTCGTTACTCCCATCACAGAGGCATGCCGGATGGAATCGATACCACCCGCCAAAGATTCATAGCCTTCTAGCTCGGAGAGAATAATTCCTTCCCTGAGGGCCCACTCCGAAAGAGTCAGAGCCTTGAAGCTGAACATTTGCATAAGTTCGTCGAGGACCAAGACTGCGGCCTGAATAATATCGACTCTCTTGGGGTCAAGTTCAGGAATTGCAAGCCTTTCTTGAGTATTGCTCTTTATAATCGTCCTGCCAGTCGCCTTGAGAGCCGAACGCTTAACCGATACCTGGTTCAAATCTTCGAGCATCTTCGGATCGACATTCGGACGCTGTGCGGAGATTGCGATACGCGCAATGTTGAGAAAACTTCCCGATGAGCCAATCAGAATTGATGGCGAAAAAGCCTTTATGACGTCGTAATGCGGCAGAAGCGCCTCATGAATGAACCGGCGCATCTTCTGAATGTCCTTAGCCGAGAGCTCATCTGGGCGTTGGAGAAACTTTGCAGTCAGCCTGCCGACTCCGAGATTAAAGCTATGCGACCAGAGAAGCTCGCCCTGCGTCCCGATTATGAGTTCAAGGCTTCCACCGCCAAGATCGGCACACATCACGACCTCGTCTTGGAAGGAGACCGAGGTGCTGATGGCCTTGAAGATGAGCTCCGCCTCCTTGGAGCCAGAGATAACTGATACTGAAACGCCGGTCTCGCCTTCGATGAGATCAACTACCTCGGATGAATTCTCCGCATCGCGAAAAGCGGAAGTCGCCAGAGCGACCAGCTCACTTGCCCCCAAGGATTCAGCCAAGGTCCTAAATGAACGAATTGCCTCAATCACCGATCTTACGTGAAGCTCATCGATGTAGCCGAACTTTGAGACGACGTCTCCAAGCCGGATCATCAACTTCTCTTTGAGCAGGACTTCAAAGCTCTTTTCAGAGATAGCTCGGGCCACCACCAGGTGAAATGAGTTAGATCCCAAGTCAAGGGCCGCAATTGTAACTGCCGATTCAGCCTGGCTTGGATTCACCATTTCTGTGATCTTCGAAAATGATGGCCCTCGATCTGAGCGACTTGCCGAACTTGTCATCAACAACCATCCCTCTCTGGCGACATAATTTCCGATGGAAAACAGCTAAACACACAAGGCGCGGTTAAGACCAATTTCCGATAAAGCCCTTGATCATGTCATCCCCAGCGTGAAACGCTGCCCTAGGCAGGTTTGCTAAATCAGCTAAAAGGCCGGCAAAGACCTCCAAATCCGGACTTGCTTCTCTGCGAAGTGATAGCGCCTTTCCGCCAATGAATTCTGAAACTAATTCAACCGCAAGATTTGGTAACGCTGTGCTCTTCGCATCGCTGTCGTTCTTGCGGAGTTCTTCGGACAGCGAAATCACTTGTTCGCCGATCAGCTGGAACAGACCTGACCCCCTGCTCGTGGACAACGGTCCGCGCTCTGCAATCCGAGAAGCCAATCCTTCAATGAACCGCCGGACACTCTCCTCCTGGAGACCGGTCACCAGCACCCTAGCCAGATGCAGCATTTGAGCCTCTGCGTCTTCGGGATTTTCGAGAACTAGGCGGGCAAGTACGCTGAGTTGGCTAACCGCCTGGTATTCATACCGATCCCGCAACTTTGAATAAAACCCGTGATTCTGAGTGTTCTCTAGAGCCTGTTCGAGCTTGGAAGAACTTCTGGCATAGGATGCCCCGGCCGATAATAGAAGTCGGACTATATTCTCGCACTGCTCTCCAAATCCATCAACCCTATGCTCGACTTCGATTTCCCTAAAACGCAACCCCTTGTTCGGACCGTCGACTATCTCTACAAGATCGTCATCGAGCTCGATAACCGGCAGTCCGCCCTCGGCTTCAAAGATAATCGCCCGCCTGACGGCCGCGAGCGAAGCCAGTTCATTCATTGCTGCCGTCGCGCCAAATACTGCTAAAGCTGGCTTGAATTCCTTGGGCACTTGAATGCCGGACGCCTCAACTTCGAATTCGGACCTCGAACTCGTATAACCCTCGACGGGCGGTCCAAACTTCAAAGTCCATATTCCAGTATCATCCAGTCCTGCGTCAGCCCTTCTCCTGAACCGCAGCGCCGCGCCGCACGAAAAAAGATCAAATTCCGCCGTGTCGAAATAGGTCGTGAGATTCTGTTTTGCCGCCAAACCGATAGTTCGAAGCCCTGCAGCGCTCAAATTAATAGTTGGCAGTACCAAGGTGTCTGGCGCAGACAACTTGGTCTCAATCTCAAAACTCATTTACCAACGCCCGATTTAAACCAAAGTCGTCTTACGTGCCTTCTTATCGGGGTCGCCCTCTCCAAAGCGAGTTCTTGGAACCGGGTCTGTGCCGTAATAAGACCTGGACCCAATGGCTTGGTCCAGTCACCCTTTTCAGAGAGTTCCCAAGATGCGCTGTCGTCTTCAAGGTCGAGGCTCACGATCTCGACGACACGTTTGCGCAGGTGCAAGTCCTCAATCGGGAAAAGTGCCTCGATTCGGCGGTCAAGATTCCTTTGCATCAAGTCAGCAGATCCGACAAGGACTTTGGCTGAGCTGCTATTGAGATCGCCGAATATGAAGATTCTCGAGTGCTCCAAGAATCTGCCGACAATAGACTTCACGCGAATGTTCTCGGAAAGCCCAGGAACACCCGGCCTCAGACAACAGATACTCCGAACGAGCAAATCGATCTTTACACCCGCATTCGACGCCATATAAAGAGCATCGATCACTTCGGGATCAATGAGACCGTTGACTTTGATAACGATTCGGCCGGCGTCGCCCATCTGAATCTGTTCAGAAATGAATTGCAAGATCTTTGCCCTTAGAAGGCCAGGCGCCAAGATCAATTTCCTGTATTCCAGCCTTTTGGAAAATCCGGTCAGCAGATTGAACACCTCGGAAAGATCCGCACCGAACTCCGGGTTGCACGTCAAGAGTCCGATGTCCTCGTATGACTTAGCGGTCTTGGAGTTATAGTTGCCTGTGCCTAAATGACAATAGCGCAAAGTTGAGCCGTCGTCTTCGCGGCGCACGACAAGGATCGCTTTCAGGTGAGTCTTCAAGCCTGCCAGTCCGTAAACTACATGAACTCCGGCCTCTTCAAGCGCCCTCGCCCAGCCGATATTGGCCTGCTCGTCGAAGCGGGCCTTGACCTCGACCAGAACTGCCACCTGTTTGCCAGACTCAGCCGCTCGAATAAGCGATGCCACTATACGCGAGTCCCCGGAAGTCCTATATAGGGTTTGCTTAATGGCAAGGACATCAGGATCATTAGCCGCTTGCTCAATGAATCTTTCAACAGTCGCGGAAAACGACTCGTACGGATGGTGCACCAACACGTCGCTCGTACGGAGCATGGTAAATACGTCAATCGAGCCCGAATCGACGTCACCGAACGACAAAGGGGTTACAGGAACCCAATCCAAATCATGCAGATCCGCGCGCATTATCTTGTACACGCTCCAGAGGCCGCTCAGATCAAGTGGAGTATCGAGGATGTAAACGTCGTCCGGATGCAGCCGCAGCTCCTTGACCAGCAAAGCCACCACGTCTGGGTCCGGCGTCCCCTGGAACTCCAGTTTCACCGCCCTGCCAAACCTGCGACGCCTCAGTTCCATCTCGACAAAGGCAAGCAGGTCATCCGCCTCCTCTTCCTCAAGGGTCAGGTCGGCATTTCTACTCACTCTGAATATGTGCTGCGCACCTACTTCCATTTCTGGAAAGAGCTGTCGAACATTAGCAGATATCAGCTGCTCAAGAGGAACAAACCGCAGTCCATCAGGGAGTCCGACAAATCGAGGCAGAATCGCCGGAACTTTGATACGCGCATACCTCGATATCTCTGAGACCGGATCGGTGACTCTGACCAAAAGATTCAGTGAAAGGTTTGAAATATACGGAAATGGGTGGGAAGGATCTACCGCCAAAGGGGTAAGCACCGGAAACACTGTTTTTTTAAAGACCCCGACGAGATACTCCCTGTCCTCGAACGCAAGATCATCCCAGTTCAAGAGCCTGATGCCTGCCTCGGAAAGGGCAGGAGCCAATCCTTCGTTGTATAGCTGGTTGATTCTCTCGGTAATAAGAAGAACTTTGTGCCGTACTGCCTGAAGCTGTTCTTTCACGGAAAGACCGTCGGGACTCAAAGAGCGTACTCCCGCCGCCAATTGATCCTTCAGCCCAGCTACCCTTACTTGAAAGAACTCGTCAAGTCCGTCAGAAAGGATCGCCAGAAATTTAGCCCTCTCCAAAAGAGGGACTGTCTTGTCCTCTGCGAGCTCGAGTACACGCGAAGCAAAATCCAGCCAGGACAGTTCACGGTTGATGAACCGGGAACTTCCAAAGCTTTCCACCTTTGAGGCCGAATTTGAACCCATACCGAAAGGCTATTTCATTTAAGCAAGAAATGGGTGGCTTTTTGCTGGCGCAAATGCCAAATATCCACGAGTTTCGGCATTCAGATCAACCAACTAACCCTTCCTTAGTTGCTACTATTTGTTTAGCGCATTTTGACCTGCAAGCGAGCGAGCCTATATGAATCCAGGAAATCTTTTAGCCAAACCTCAGGTCGAAGGGAACGGCAGGAGAGCCTGGCGCCGACTTCGTAGTGGAAACAGAAGGCGATCCACAGAGCTTGGCCTTCTGATCATTTCCATAATTATCACCGTATCTGCTTATGTAGTTGCCTCTTTAGGCAGAAGCGCGACAATACCCAGCAACGTAATTCCGATTCTCATCGCACTCATTGCCCTAAGCCTTGCAGCCCACTTTGGCACCCGAATATTGGCCCCCAATGCCGACCCGATCATTTTGCCGATTGCCTCGCTGCTCAACGGGCTGGGCTTTGTGATGATCACCAGGATCGACTACCACGAAGCCATACTGCAGGCAATATGGAGCGCAGTCGGCGTTTTTGGCTATATTTCCGCTCTTTATTTCATACGCAACTCCGCGATTCTGGACCGGTACCGGTATCTCCTGGGCTTCGCGGGTATAGGCCTTCTTATGCTTCCACTTGTTCCCAAGCTGGGCGTCGACATAAACGGGGAGAGGCTTTGGGCCCATCTCGGCCCGATAACCTTTCAGCCCGTCGAAGCCGCAAAGCTCCTGCTCGCTATTTTCTTTGCCTCTTACTTCGTGGAGAAAAGGGAGCTCCTTGGCCACCCCGTCGGGGACGACAGAAAAGTGACGCTCATCGAATTCCGAGCGCTTGGTCCGATATTTGCCGCATGGGGCGTCTCGATCCTCATCATGACCGCAGAGAAAGACATCGGATTCTCGCTTCTGATCTTTTTAGTCTTTATCATCACTCTTTGGCTGGCAACGTCGAGGAAGTCGTACTTGCTACTTGGCGGCGGCCTCTTCGTAATTGGAACCGTATTTGCATCTGTGCTATTCAGCCACGTCAAAGAACGCTTGATAGTGTGGATCAATCCCTGGAAGTATGCCAGCACAATCGGCTATCAGCCCATCCAGGGTCAATTCGCGCTCGGATACGGAGGAGTCGGCGGCACGGGCTTGGGTCGCGGACACCCGGGACTCATACCAGTAGTCGTCAGCGACTATATCTTTGCCGCAATCGGTGAAGAAATGGGTCTTCTGGGAACCACGGCAATTGTATTTGCGTTCCTGCTTTTGGTTGGCGCCGGCCTTCGGATAGCGCTCAGGGCACGGAGCGACTTCTCCAAACTACTTGCAGCTTCGTTCACACTTATCATCGGTCTGCAGTCGTTCTTTATCATGGCAGGAATCGTGGGACTTCTACCGCTAACAGGG
>JAJYFX010000061.1 GCA_021785315.1 Actinomycetes bacterium
CTTCATCATCGACACCAAAAAAGAACACATTGCCGTTACCGAGGCCAACAAGCTGGGTATTCCTATCGTCGCAGTCGTAGACACCAATTGTGACCCAGACGTAATCGACTATGTCATTCCTGGCAATGACGATGCGATCCGATCTGGCGACTTGATGTGCCGGATCATTTATGACGCCATTCAAGAAGGCCGCAAGATCCAAAGGCTTCGAAATCCGCAGGCCGCCGTTTCAGCAGAGAATGAGTCACGCAGAGCTGCTCAGCAGAATGAAGCCCGTCGCCAGGCACTGGAGGAGGCGAAGGAAAGAGAAGCCCGCATTGCAAGCCTTCAGGCTGAAGCCCGCAAATCAACCGGAGGATCAGAAGAGGACTGAATAGGCGTCTGCGGGGCTGCGCAAAGGCGCCCAATTGAAAAATAACAAGAAGTTTGTCGGGTTTGCCTGCGTCGCAGGCAAACCGAGAAATATGTGATTGGAAGGATAAAGTCAAGATGGCGATTACCGCAGCCGATGTGCAGGCACTGCGTCGAGCAACCGGTGCTGGGATGATGGATGCCAAGAAGGCGCTCGAGGAAGTTGGCGGCGATCAGGAAGCTGCTGCCAAACTTCTTAGAGAGCGCGGATTGGCAGGCGCGGCCAAAAGAGAAGATCGCGAAAACTCGCAGGGTGCCGTGTCGCTAGTGATCAACTCGGAGCACACTATTGGTGCGATCGTGGAACTCAAATGTGAAACCGATTTTGTGGCAAAGAGCAAGGAATTCGTAGGATTGGCAAACAAGATAGCGACAGCAGTGGCTGCATCAGACCAAGCGCCTGCGCCGGTGCTGGAAGGCTTGAATGCCGAGATCGAGGCCTTGAAGGTAACGCTCAAGGAAAATATTGCCCTGGGCCGTGTTTCGCATTTTGCCACTCAGTCTCCTCATGTGATTGATGGGTACCTCCATATTCAGTCGGAGCGCGGCGTACAAGCGGTGCTTGTGGAACTTGACGGAGGATCGATCGAATTGGCTCATGACATTGCGATACACATTGGATTTGCCAAGCCAAAATACCTGAGCCGCGAGGACGTCCCCTCAGATGTAGTTGATGCCGAGAGGGTGACCCTTGAGGCAATTTCGAGGAATGAAGGAAAGCCCGAGGCAGCACTGCCTAAAATTATCGAAGGCCGCATGAATGGCTTTTTCCGGCAGATTTGCCTGACGGAGCAGGATTATGCGAAAGACGATAAGCAGAGTGTGTCACAGGTTCTAGGGAAACAAAAGATAGTCAGGTTTAGCCAAGTAATAGTTGGAGCCTAAGTTGTCTTACTCGGAGGTCCTCGAGCGCGCCAGTCATTCACGCTCCAGATGGCATAGGATCGTTTTGAAGCTGTCGGGCGAGGCTCTTGCGAGCTCGGCATCCGATGAAGTCGTTGACGCGAATGTTTTGGACCAGCTGGCGACTGAAATCGTGGCAGCTAAATCGATTCTGGGTGTCGAGATTACCATCGTGGTCGGTGGCGGCAACATTTGGAGAGGCACCACTGGGGTTGGCTCGACCCTTGAAAGGGCTACCTCTGATCATATGGGAATGCTTGCCACCGTTATCAACGCTCTTGCTCTGCAAAGCGCGATTGAGCGCAAAGGCCAGGCGGTACGGGTCCAGAGCGCTATTCAGATGGCCGAACTTGCTGAGCCTTATATAAGACGGCGGGCGGTCAGGCACCTCGAAAAAGGACGAATCGTAATTTTTGCCGCAGGTACCGGAAGTCCCTATTTCACTACCGATACAGCGGCAGCGCTTCGGGGGGCGGAGATTGGCGCCGACGCGATTTTGAAAGGTACCCACTCGGGAATCGACGGAATATATTCTGCTGATCCGAAGCTGGATCATTCGGCGATTCGTTTTGAGGACGTCTCGTTCATGGACGTCGTGGCCAAGGAACTGAAAGTAATGGACCTTACAGCCATAACTTTTTGCAAAGATAACAATCTGCCAATTTTAGTCTTTGACATTATGACTGCCGGGAATATATTGCGCGCTTTGATCGGCGAGCAGTTAGGTACGTTGGTGAGCTGATGGAAGATTCAATTGTTTCAGAAAATATAGAATCCACAAGGGAAAAGATGGCAAGGGCGATCACTCATGCCCAGCAGGATTTTGCCAATGTGCGTACTGGTCGGGCCTCGCCGGCTTTGGTTGAGAGGCTCCTGGTCGAGTACTACGGATCTAATGTCCCGCTGCAGCAGATTGCCGGCATATCTGTGCCAGAGGCAAAGGTCCTGCTGATCACTCCTTACGACAGGGGGGCCCTGTCGGCGATAGAAAAGGCCATTCAAACTTCAGAGATCGGCATTAATCCTTCTAACGATGGTCAGATCATTAGGCTGGTATTTCCGACACTGAACGAAGAGCGGCGCAAAGAGCTGGTCAAGGTGGTTCGGGCTAAGGCGGAGGATGCAAAGGTTGCAATCAGGAACCTTAGGCGAGCATCCCGGCACGAGCTGGAAACAGTGCAAAAGGATGGCAAGATCACCACCGATGATCTGGAGCGTGCTGAGAAGGACCTGGACAAGGTGACCTCTGAGCACATTGCTGAACTGGACAAGATGTTGGCAACAAAAGAAAAAGAGCTGCTTGAGGTTTAGTAATAGCTCGATTTGAATTAGGTCGCTGGGCTGGAGGATGTATGGCAGAATATGGAGGACCGGTCGATTCAGATGACGACAAGCCCGAAACCTCTGGAGGCTATCGATTTGAACCGCAGTCCGCTGAAAACTCAGGCAGTGATGGATTTCAACTGCCACCATGGACCGATCCTCCAACCGGGGAGATCCCCGTGGTATTGTCTAGCTTGGATGCCGATGACAGTTCAATCAAGTCGCGGCTTTCGTCGCTGAGGCTTCCTTCGCTTTTCACCGGGGCTGGTGAGTATGGAATTTCGGGCCAAGATGAGATCAATCCCGTCAGCCATTCAGAAACAGAATTGTCATCAGAAAGTCAGCGCTCGCGTCGCTATCTGCAGAAGAGCGCTCCCGATAGTCGGCCATCGAAGAAGATTTCAGGCACTCAGGCGCTGCGGATCTCCTCCGGAAATAGTTCGTCGGGTGGCAGAGTAGGTGGCCCGGTAAGTCACAATGCCAGTCCTGATGAGGTGTTCAGTACTCCTGATGAGATCGAGTTGCCAAGCAAACGTTTTACCCTGTCTATGCCGAAGTTGCAGGGCCTCCCGAGGCGTAAATATGGACATTCGGGCAACCGACCTCCTGAGGCAAGCATTCGCAAAGATCAACCGGAGGTGCCGCCCGGTTTTACGGATGACGGGATTGGAGAAGCCGACAGCCCTGTCCCTAGTTCTTTTGAATCCCGCAAAGAGCGAATTATTAGAATCAAGAACGAATCTGCGGTGACGAGGCGGCGCAGTCCAGTTTATATACGCATTGCCACAGGTTTTGGACTCGGCATTGTGGTGCTACTTGCATTCCACTTCGGCGCACCCGCTGTACTTGCAATTGTGGCGATTGCAATACTTTTGGCCATTATCGAGTTCTACGACACTCTTCGCCGAGCCGGGTTCAGGCCTGCTGCGCTGTTGGGCATTGCCGGAACACTGTCGCTTTTAATTACGACTTATCAAAAAGGTGCAAACGGGATAGCGCTTGTCTTTGCATTGATGATGGTTGCTTCGATGTTGTGGTATTTAGTGGGAGTAATTCGTGGCCAGCCGACTCTGAACATCTCGGTCACTTTACTTGGTTTCATATGGATCGGCGGGCTTGGGTCATTCGCAGCCGCCATCATAAGGCCCCAAGATTTTCCCCATGGGCACGGTGTGGCGTATCTGCTGGGTGCGCTGGTTGCTACGGTTGCAAATGATACCGCAGCATACTTCTTCGGATCTTGGATCGGAAGGCACAAGCTGGCTAAGGAGATCAGCCCTACGAAATCTTGGGAGGGCTTGATTGCCGGCGCGGTTGCGTCGCTGCTGGCAAGTGCTGTGGTCGTTTCGCAGATATCGCCATGGACAGTGTCAAGCGCAGTGGTTTTGGGAATTGTCGTCGCGATTGTCGCGCCACTTGGTGATCTTTCGGAATCGATGGTAAAACGTGACCTCAACATCAAGGACATGGGAAAATTATTACCTGGCCATGGTGGTATGCTCGACAGAATAGATGGCTTGTTGTTTGTTCTGCCAGCTGTCTATTATTTGTTGAAGATCCTTCACCTCAGCTGATAAACGCAGTTATTGGAGTTCAAATTGGTTCAGGTAAGTATCGCGGGCTCCACGGGTTCGGTTGGTACGCAGGCACTCGATGTGATAGCAGCCAACCGAAATCAGTTTGATTTGTCGGCCATTTTTGCAAACTCTAATATCGATCTGCTGGCAGACCAGGCCAATTCGTTCCGCCCGCGGATTGTTGGGCTTGGCCGCAAAGACCTGGTGAATCAACTGACTGGCAAGTTGCGCTACTCTCCGCTGGTTGTAGCTGGCGATGAGGCTCTGGTGGCAATGGCGGAGGCCGGAGATGTAGTTCTAAACGCGGTAGTTGGCTTCGCTGGCCTGCCTGTCACCCTTTCGGCTTTGGAGTTGGGCAAGCGCCTGGCGCTGGCCAACAAGGAGTCTCTGGTCGCCGGCGGCGATCTGGTGGCGAAAGTGCGGTGGTCGAGCGGCGGGGAGATCATTCCCGTTGACTCGGAGCATTCGGCCATCCATCAAGCTTTGCGATCCAGTTTTTTTTCTGAAACTGAGGTCTCTAAGCTTGTCCTTACGGCTTCCGGCGGTCCATTCAGAGGCAAAGATCGCGATTTTCTTTCTAAGGTCACTTTGCAGCAGGCTTTGGCACACCCCACATGGTCCATGGGGCCGAAGATCAGCATTGACTCTTCAACCTTGATGAACAAAGGCTTGGAGGTCATTGAGGCTCACGAACTCTTCGGAGTCAGTTTCGACAAGATCGAGGTTGTTGTGCATCCTCAATCCATAGTCCATTCAGTAGTGGAATTCACAGATGGTTCTGCGCTGGCACAGATCTCTGGTCCAGACATGCGACTTCCAATTGGATATGCACTTGGATATCCGTCGCGTCTCAAGCAGCCTTTCGGGGCTTTGGACTGGAGGGAGTCCCGATTATTGGAGTTTGAGGCTCCCGATATCGAGAACTTTCCTGCTTTGCCGCTTGCATATGAAGCGGGGCGCCGCGGCGGAGGAGCGCCGACCTGGCTGAGTGCGGCTAATGAAGTCGGGGTCGATGCTTTTTTGACGGGGAGGATAGGTTGGACTGACATCTACAAGGTTGTGGAGGCTAGCTTCGAGAGTTACGAAGACGTCGGGCTAGATGCGATTGACGATGTATTGGAAACAGATTTCGAAGCACGAAGAGTAACCCGGACCGCCATTGAGAGCTTATGACTGATTTAGAGAGCAATAATTTGAAAAGATCCACTAGTGATGCTCGGCAGGAGGATGTTGATCTGGAAAGGTCCAAGCAGATTAAATCGCTGGTTAAATTAGCCGTTCTTATCGCTGCCGTAATTGGGGTCGGGCTCTATACGAACTCGATTACCACTATTGCGGTTATTGCCGCCCTCATAGTCATAATCATGGTTCACGAGCTGGGCCACTTCATTACTGCCAAGATGTCAGGCATGAAAGTGACTGAGTATTTCCTGGGTTTTGGACCCAGGATCTGGTCGATAAGGAAGGGCGAAACAGAATACGGGATCAAAGCAATCCCTGCCGGCGGTTACGTTCGGATCCTGGGAATGAACTCGCTAGAGCCAGTCGATCCGGCTGACGAGCCGCGCACCTTTCGCCAGTCGACATTTCCGAAAAGAATCATGGTTGCTGCGGCGGGGTCATTTATGCACTTTGTTATGGCATTTCTTCTGCTATGGTCGCTTTTTAGTTTTATCGGCGTGCCAAATCCCTCCAAAGTACAGATTGCGGCACTGAGCAGGTTTGACGGTCGTACAACTCCGGCAGCGCAGGCCGGACTCCTGCCGGGAGATTTGATAGTTTCGGCCGATGGTCACAGCATTACGAGCTCCTCGCAACTCGCTTCGATCGTGTCCAAGTCGGTCGATAAGCCGGTTTCGCTGGAGATTTCCCGCGACGGTCACCTGATAAGAAAAACGGTTACCCCACTAAACGCTGACAAAGTAACAATATCCGGACAGCCTATTGAGCCAGCAGGAAAGCCGCCGACTGGAGTGATAGGAGTCGAGCTGGTGGCTCCTACGCAGGAGGTGAATCCGCTCGCAGCCATCGGCATGACCTTCACCAACATGTGGAGCTATTCACTCCAGACGATTTCGGCCTTGGTCAGCCACTTTTCGCCGCATGGAATTTCTAACTATGTTCAGCAGCTACAGCATCCTTCGACCCAAATCACTTCAAAAGGGGCGTCTTCGCGTTTTGAATCGCCAGTCGGCATCGTGAGGTTGGCATCGCAGGCTGCACAGTCTGGTATAGGTCCTGTGCTTTCTCTGCTTTTTTCAATAAACATCTTCCTGGGGATTTTCAATCTCGTTCCGCTGCTGCCCCTAGATGGCGGACACATAATTGTGGCGGTTTACGAGCGCCTCCGTTCGACTAAGCGCAGAAGATACTATGTCGATATCGTGAAATTGATGCCTCTCACCTATTTGGTAGTGACGTTAATTGTGTTGTTGGGTGCGACGGCCCTTTATCTGGATGTAACTCATCCGCTGTCCAATCCATTCGGATAGGCCAGACGACGAAATCAATATTTCGATTTAGGCTTAATTTGAAGAGATGGTTAGATAACTTACTGTAATCGCAATTCCTAGATCCGAAGGTTGTCCCAAAATGGCTAGACAGACAGGGTTTTCCAAGCCGAGAAGAGAATCCCGCCAGATCATGGTAGGTAAAGTAGCGGTTGGAGGTGGTGCGCCAGTTTCAGTCCAGTCGATGACTACGACCAAGACTTCCGATGTCGAAGGGACGTTAGCTCAAATCTATGCACTGTACGGAGCCGGGGCTGACATAGTGCGCTGCACGTGCAATGACGCGGATGCAGCGGAGGGACTGGCCCGCATCGTACCAAGATCTCCGGTGCCGATTGTGGCCGATATTCACTTTCATTACGAGATGGCTCTGGCTGCGCTCGAGGCTGGCGTCGCATGCTTGAGGCTAAATCCGGGAAATCTCAGAAAGCCTGCCGAGATAAAGCTGGTGGCTTCAGAGGCAAAGGATCGGGGCGTGCCAATACGAATTGGAGTCAACGCCGGATCCCTGCATCCTGATCTCTACGAGAAGTATGGCGGCGCCACACCAGAAGCTTTGGTCGAGTCGGCGCTCTACGAGTTGTCTCTCTTTGGTGAAGTTGGGTTCGAAGATGTAAAGATTTCCGTCAAGGCATCGAACGTGCCGCTGATGATCGAGTCATACCGTATGCTCGCAGAGGCCACCAATGTTCCTTTGCATCTCGGAGTTACCGAAGCTGGACCGCCTCCGGCTGGCCTTATCAAGAGCAGCGCTGGAATTGGCGCCCTGCTTGCAGAGGGTATTGGCGACACCATAAGATACTCGCTTACTGCCGACCCGATCGAAGAGGCCAAGGCCGGTAGGCAGCTGCTGGAGGCCCTAGGCCTGAGAGATCGCGTCGGACTGGATTTGATTGCTTGTCCAAGCTGTGGCAGGACCGAAATCGACGTGATTTCAGTTGCCCGTCAGGTCGAAGAAGCGCTGGAAAAGCTGAAGCTCCCGATCCAGGTGGCAGTCATGGGTTGCGTAGTCAATGGTCCCGGCGAGGCACGCGAGGCAGACCTAGGGATTGCGGCGGGCAAGCATAAAGGCCACCTCTTCATCAAGGGAAAGATAGTCAGGGTCGTCCCGGAAGAGCGGATGGTGGAGGAGCTGGTTCAAGAGGCGCAGAACCTGGCCAAAGAAGGGGTGGAGGCTCGACTTGCAGCTGCCGATGAAAATGCGGCGCGGGAGGCTGAGCTGGACCGGGCTGAGCTGCTCGAGGTGAAGGGATCGGATGTCAACAACAGCGAGGCGAAGGTCAGCCTGATCCGGAAGCGCTTATCTGACGAGGCTGGCTGATCGGCTTCAAGCGATTTGTGTCGGTCCTGGTAGGGATTTATGCTAATTCGTTGTTAGGCTCGGCTTCAAAGCAAATAGCCTTTACGCATGCGCATGACAAGGTTAGCTTTGAAAACTCAACGAGAAGCTCCGGCGGATGCCGAGGCGGTGTCTCATCAGTTGTTGGTAAGGGCAGGTTACATACGTCGTTTGGCCTCGGGTGTCTACAGCTTTCTCCCGCTTGGACTGCGAGTCTTGGCCAAGCTAAATCAGATCGTCCGCGAGGAATTTGACGCAGCCGGTGCCCAGGAGCTTTTGCTTCCCGCGCTGCATCCAGTTGAGATTTGGGAGCAAACT
>JAJYFX010000062.1 GCA_021785315.1 Actinomycetes bacterium
CATGAGCGTCACCAAGCACAACTGGCTGGTTACCGATGCTAATGACATTCCTGATGTAGTGGCAGAGGCATTTTATGTTGCAACTACCGGCCGCCCCGGTCCGGTTCTTATCGATTTTCCGAAAGATGTTGCCAATGCCCAAATGGACTGGTATTGGCCCAGTTCAGTCGATCTCCCCGGTTACAAGCCGAACCCCAGGGGCCATTCTAAGATGATCGCGGCAGCCGTCAAGATGATATTCGAGGCCACTCGACCAGTCTTCTATGTCGGCGGCGGAGTGCTCAATGCGCGAGCCTCAGACATTCTGGCGGAGCTAGTAGAACTGACCGGGATACCAGTGGTTACGACTCTGATGGCAAGAGGAGCTTTCCCGGACGATCACCCGCTCTGTCTCGGCATGCCCGGAATGCATGGTAACTATACGGCTGTTACCGCGTTGCAACAGTCGGATCTTCTTATTGCGCTGGGAAGCCGTTTTGACGATCGTGTAACGGGGAAGCTCGATGGCTTCGCTCCTCAGGCAAAAGTGGTTCACGTCGATATTGATCCAGCGGAGCTTGGCAAGCTGAGACGTCCAGACGTTCCCATCGTCGGAGACTGCCGAAGCGTGATCGAAGATATAGTCAGGGCGATCAAGGCGGATCCAGATGCTTACCAGCACCGGGCCGACATTACTGACTGGGTGGCCACATTGAAGAGTTGGCAGGAGAAGTATCCGCTCAAATACGAGCAGCCGTCCCTTTCAGGAGTGCTGAAGCCCCAATATGTGATTGAGAAACTTCGCGATGCCACCCCAAGCGACACAATTGTGGTTGCAGGCGTTGGCCAGCACCAGATGTGGGCATCGCAATATTGGAAATTCAACCACCCGTATACCTGGATTAATTCAGGCGGATTGGGAACGATGGGATTCGCAATTCCGGCGGCGATAGGTGCCAAAGTTGGCAAGCCGGATCGTACCGTCTGGGCGATAGACGGAGATGGATGTTTTCAGATGACTGCGCAAGAGCTGGTCACTGCTTCGATAGAGCAAATTCCGATTAAGGTTGCCCTGCTCAACAACTCATATCTCGGGATGGTGCGGCAATGGCAAGAGATGTTTTACGGAGAGCGCTACTCCGAGGTCTACCTGTCTCCTGATCTTCCCGACTATGTCAAGTGGTCGGAGGCAATGGGCTGTGCGTCGTTCAGGGTCGAGAATGCCGAAGAGGTTGGGCCGGCTATCGAGAAGGCCAACGAGATAAACGATCGTCCCGTGGTCATAGAATTTCGTACTGACTCAAGCGAAAAGGTATTCCCGATGGTTCCAGCAGGAGTCTCGAACGACAACATTATTCTGGGCCCGGAAGGTTTGGTTTAAAATGAGTATTTCATACATACCTGGCAACGGATCGTCTTCGGATCCGTCTGCAACTCTCGGTGTCATGCACCATCATGTTTTGTCGGTGCTCGTGGAGAATAGGGCCGGCGTGCTGGCACGCATTGCTCAGTTATTTTCGCGGCGGGGATACAACATATTTTCCTTGGCGGTAGCGCCGACCGACGATAGCCGGTTCTCGCGAATTACGATAGTTGTTGACGTCGACTCGGCGCCGCTCGAGCAGATCACCAAGCAGCTGCACAAACTGATAAATGTCATCAAGATCTCCGAACTGGATCCTGCTGAATCAGTTGAATGTGAGTTGCTGGTGGCAACTGTGAATGCGGACATCTCTGCCCGTGGCCACGTGATGGAACTCGTCGCTCTTTTTGACGGCAAGATTATTGACGTGGGGATAGACAAGTTGACGGTACTGGCAACTGGTGAGCCGAGCAAGATTGACGATTTTTCTGAACTGTTGTCAAGTTTTGGAATTGTCGAACTTCAGAGAACAGGAAGGGTAGCTCTGGCTAAGCTTGAGCGGCAGTCAAACAAATTGAAAAACACTACTGGAAGGGCTGGCTGATATGGCCACTTTGTATTACGAGGCGGATGCTGATGCCTCCCTATTGCAAGGCAAGCAGGTTGCGATCATTGGATATGGGTCCCAGGGACATGCGCACGCACTTAATCTGGCAGATTCCGGCATCGACGTGGTCGTCGGGCTCAAGGAAGGGTCGGCCTCACGGGCGAAGGCCCAGAATGCTGGACTAAAGGTCGCAAGCGTTGCCGAGGCAACCAAGGGTGCTGACCTTGTCATGATCCTGGCGCCTGACACTGCTCAGTCGGCCATCTACGAGTCAGAGATAGCCCCAAATCTGAAAAAAGGTGCTGCGCTGGCTTTCGCTCACGGCTTCAATATTCGTTTCGAGCAGATCAAGCCATCTCCAGACGTCGATGTGATCATGATCGCTCCCAAAGGCCCGGGGCACCTCGTTCGACGCACCTACGTTGAAGGCGGAGGAATCCCTTCGCTTATAGCAGTTTCTCAGGACGCGACCGGAAATGCCAAGAATGTCGCACTCGCCTATGCTCATGGGATTGGATCGACACGAGCAGGAGTTTTGCAGACCACATTTGCCGAGGAGACCGAGACGGACCTCTTTGGAGAGCAGGTTGTTTTGTGCGGAGGCCTGGCGTCGCTTGTTACCGCAGGCTACGAAACTCTCGTTGGCAACGGATATCAACCGGAGTCCGCATACTTTGAATGTCTTCACGAGCTCAAGCTAATTGTCGATTTGCTTTATGAAAACGGTCTTTCCGGCATGTGGTTCTCGGTCTCAGAGACAGCCGAGTGGGGTGGACTTGTTTCCGGACCGCGTATCATCAACGATGGGGTGAAGGCTGAAATGCAGAAGGTACTGGATGAAATCCGCAACGGCCAATTTGCCGCGGCCTGGGTTCAGGAAAATAAAAACGGACAGCCTAAGTTCAACGAGTTGAGAAAGGCTGCTGCGGCACATCCTATAGAGGAAGTGGGCGCCCAACTGAGGGCAATGATGCCATTCATGAAGTCCGGCAGGCCTGGCCTAAAGGACGTCTCAGGCGGCTAATGACACAATCTACAGGTGTCGATGCGCTAAGAGACTTATCCAAAGCGCGTCGGCGCCACTTTGTTGAAAAGACAGATCTTGTAAATGCCCTTTACAAGCTTTACATGGTTGGAGCCGCCCTTCTTGTTGGCGGCTCCTTGTTGGTAGGGCTGGCTCAGTCTGCACCTCTAGGATCTTCAGTTCAACGCCAGGTTGTGAGCTACGGCCCTTCTTACCTCGGTTTGGCCCTAGCGCTGACCGTCCTGGCTGGACTACGGTCAGGTTCAAGGGGAGGTCCGCTGGCCATACAAGGGGCCGATGTGCGAATGGTGCTTCTATCAGGTATTCCAAGATCGCATTTCCTCAGGTCGAAGGCGCTGTCGCAAGTTCGTTCGATGATCCCGCCCTCGCTTCTTGTGGGTGGACTTGTCGGTGGAATAGCTCATAAGGCCTTGGGGGCGGGTACGCTTCGCCTTGTCGTTGAAGGTGCTGCGCTGGGGCTCGTAGGAGTTCTTAGTTTTTTCGCAGCAGGCTATATAGCCTCCGGACTGCGGATCAACAAATGGTTGGCGTCGTTGGTCGGCGGCGCAGTTTCGGCCTGGTCTTTCGTCGATGTTTACAGCGGGACATCCGTTTTCCCCGGCACGTGGCTGGGACGGTTCTTTTTTAGCCAACAGGATATTTTCCTGGCTCTTGTGACAATGGCGGCTGTGCTGGTGCTTTTTGCGCTAGGACTCTTTTTGGTATCCAACGTGTCTCTTGAAATGCAGGAACATAGAGCTAGGTTGGTTGGAACTCTACGGTTCGCCGCGACCATGCGCGACATTCGGACCGTCATTTTGCTCAGGCGCCAGCTTTCGGGCGAAAAGTCACGAGGTGGCAGATCTCCGCTGGCAAGTTTAACATTCGGCCATGGCTTGACCGCAAGAGTGACCAAGAGGTCGCTTGAATCTCTCTATCGTTGGCCGATAGAGAGATTTGCGCGTTTCATAGTTTTGGCGGTTTTGGCGGGTCTATCGGCACGCATAATGTGGACAGGCTCATTTTTCCCGCTTGCAATATCAATTGTTGCGCTTTATATCGCCGCGACCGACTTGCTCGAGCCACTTTCACAGCTTGCAGACCACCCTGACGGCGTAGCAGGAATTGGAATTCCACTCTCAGCCGTGGAGTCGCGTCTGCTATTGGTGCCTTTTGTTGGAATGATAATTTTCGTTCTGATCGGAACTGCGGCAACGGCGGTATTCGGTGGATTTTCCGTGTCTTTGCACGTCGGATTGATTAGCGCAATTCCTCTGGCGGCAGCCTCGACGACGGGGGCTGCAGTGGGAGTGTTGCGCAAGCAGAAATCTGCGAATACTCCGGCGCTGATGCCCGAGGTTGTGGCAATGACATCGGTGATTGTTGAGATCCTGCCATTTATCGTCGTGGCATCGGGATTTGTCGCGATGGTCGACGCATACAACCTTCATGTATTGAACACTTCGCTGATAGACACATCAGGAATTTCAGCAGCGTTTTTCTCTCTGTTGTTTCCATTAGCCGCTTGGACCTGGATCAGACGACGCAATGAGCTGTCACTCGGTAATGCGTTGAGTAAGGAGTCGTGATGGCATCTCGTGCCGTGCTTGAGGTCAAGAAGGTTTCCAAGGCTTACGAGAAAAATGAAGTCTTAAAGGAGGTGACCTTTGCGGTCAAGGAGGGTGAGATCACTGCGCTGGTCGGTCCAAATGGATCCGGAAAAACCACCTTGGTTCGAGCGGTCACCGGACTTGTTGGTTTCGACAGCGGCGAAGTTACGATTTTGGGTGCCAAAGCAGGTTCGGACAACGCCAGAAGCGTGAGCTCAGTTTCTCTAGACAATCCTGTGCTCTATGACGATATTTCCGCACTGGAGCATCTTGAGTTCTCCGCCCGGATAAACGGTTTGGAGAACTGGGAGATCCGGGCTAAGGAGCTGCTTGTTCTGTTCGGGCTATTGGAACGCCAGGATGATTTGCCCAGCAGTTTTTCCCGAGGACTTAGGCAGAAAGTTGCTTTGTCAATGGCACTTATACGTCCTCACAAGCTGCTCATATTGGATGAGCCTTTTGTCGGCCTCGATCAAAAGGGAAAGACGGCACTTATTCTTCAGATAAAGGAAGAGGCGAAATCAGGTGTGGCGGTCCTAGTGGCTACCCACTCGGAAGAGTTTCTTGCTGTGGCGAATGTTATGATAGGCATGTTGGAAGGCGAGGCTGTTTATCGTGGAGCGCCTTCCAAAGACCAGTTCAACCGGCTCGTCGGATAATAACTCGCACTTCCCACAAATTATCTTAGGTAAACGCTTTCAACAATGCGCCAAATAGATGTACCTTAAAATAGGGATTCAAAATGATTCCTTGGGCTTCGTTTGGACTGGGGAGCCATTATGAAGATAGCTGAGCTTGGAGAAGTAAGCTCCGATCAGATTTTTTATATGAGGTGTACGGAACACCGTGTCGATCTGGATGGCTTGCGCCGCTGGGCCGATGAGGCCGATTCTTGGTCCGTTGAAGATCTTATCAAGAAGAATATTTGTCCGGCCTGTCCTCCGTGGTATATTGCCAAAGGTTTTCCAGTCCTCGATTCCATTCATCAAGGTGGCTGGCTCGATTGCGATTGCTGCGGAACTTCCTGGCGCATCGTGGCGGGAGGATGGGAAGCCCTTTGCGGCGACGGCTTGCTTGAGGAGGACGACGACATCAACACCGAGGTTCGCTACATTGAACCCGGCATGAAGATCACATCGTCTCAGTTCGAGATTGATCCCATCAATCCGATAGATGCGTCGCTAGATGTTCTTTTCGGTTCCGTCCAGCACTCGCTTTTTGGCCAAAGCACTTCGATAAGTGACGACGACGAGTTGACCAGAGACATTCTGGTGTTCAGTCTTGAGCAAGCCCTTTGGGACATGGAGAATGCCGACAGTATCGGCGACTTTATTTCTGAGATTTTAGCCAATCTGGGAATGGATTCGAAAAAGTCTGCCAAGGTATTGAACAGCGTGCTGGCAACTTTTCTTGAGCTTCGAAGAATCCTTGAGAAGGTCGGCAGCCGTGAGACCGGTAAGCAGGATTAATCCCGCCAACTGGTCTAACGGCGCAACGAATATTCTTAGGGTCCGACTTCGGCGTTTCGTATTTCTTGTCTGGTCATAGACCTGGACAGGCGGTTGATTGCGTTCAGGTATGCCCTTGTCGACGCTTCGACGACGTCAGTGGACACACCCCGGCCTGAAACCTTGAACTCTCCTGACTCGAGTTGTATCACAACTTCGCCCTGGGCGTCCTCTCCGCCGGTGACGGAGGAGACTGTGAATCCAATGAGCTTGGTGGTGATACCTGCAGCCTTTTGAATAGCTTTTCCAGCCGCATCGATCATTCCATTGCCCTCGGATTTAGCTTCGAGCCTTTCCCCGTCTTTGGAGATAACTACCCGCGCAGTTGGGGTGCCTACGGTTCCGCCGACGACTTCCAACTCCAGCAAGGTGTAAAGGTTCTTGGCCTCGGAGCTGATTTCATCTGCCACGAGAGCTTCGAGATCGGCTTCGGTTATTTCCATCTTGCGGTCCGCGAGTTCTTTGAATCTGAAAAAGGCTTGGTTTAGCGCTTCTCCGTGCACTTCAAGTCCCATATTTTTAAGTGTTTCAGAGAATGCATGCCGGCCGGAGTGCTTGCCAAGCACGATCTGCGATCCTTTTTGCCCGACGCTCTGGGCATCAATGATTTCATAAGTCTCACGGTCAACCAGGACGCCATGCTGGTGAATGCCGGATTCATGGGTGAAAGCATTTCTGCCAACAACGGCTTTGTTGTACTGAATCGGGTAACCCGTCAGGCGCGAAACCAGCCGCGAAGTTCGGGCGATCTCTTCCGTGTGAATTTGGGTTCTGATTCCAGGGAATTGGTCATTCCGAATTTTCAAGGCCATCACAACCTCTTCCAACGAGGCATTACCCGCCCGCTCTCCGAGTCCGTTGACGCAAACCTCGACTTGGCGGGCTCCAGCCTGAATTCCCGCCAGCGAGTTGGCGGTAGCCAGCCCGAGATCATTGTGACAGTGAGTTGAAATTATGTAATCTCCCTTGACCTGCGTCTTTATATACTGGATAAGAGTACCAAAATCCCATGGGATTCCATATCCAACCGTGTCCGGTATGTTGAGTGTTGTCGCGCCTGCTTCCACGGCGGCTTCGAGCACCTCGAGCATGAAGTCCAGAGGCGTGCGCGTAGCATCCTGAGGAGAAAATTCGACGTCACTTGTGTGAAAGCGGGCCCTGCCCACACCTTGTTTGGTTTCGGCTAAAACTTGCTTGCGGTCCATCTTCAGCATGTGTTCCATGTGGGACGGGCTGGTGGAGATGAAAACGTGGATCCTTGCCCTTTCGGCATCTTTGAGCGCTTCCCAGCACCTGTCCACGTCAGCAAGCTGAGTCCGCGACAAACCGGCAATGATTGGACCATGCACCTGGCGGGCGATTGCTTCGACGGCATCAAAGTCGCCCTGGGAGGCGACTGGAAAACCAGCCTCGATGTAATTGACGTTGAGTCGGGCAAGTTGCTCGGCGATCTCAAGTTTCTCGGCGACATCAAGGGAGATGCCAGGTGATTGCTCACCATCCCTCAAGGTTGTGTCGAAGATTACCAAGTTCTCATCCATCGCCTTACCTGTTCCTTTCGATGCCATATGGTTTGTTTTCGCTACAGTCTCTCTCGGATCACTGAACCGGGCTAACAAAAAACCTCCTGGCCAGAGGCACAGGAGGTTCTGCGAGCGATTATGAACGCTCGCAGCTAACCAAGAAGGAGAGTGGCTGCAAATACTATATGCACGACTATATGATGGCCTATTTTTATGCTCCGCGTCAAGTCGTTATCGATATTAACAGCCAAATAGTTGGACATTTGCCATATTGACCCGGTTCTTGATTATCTGAATTGCCTCTGGGTTGCGATCAACTGCGATGAATCTGCGACCAAGTTGCTGTGAGACGTATGCCGTAGTTCCGCTTCCAGCAAAGAAGTCGAGCACCCAAGACCCAGGCTTTGACGATGCTTCAATGATCCGTCTTAGGATCGCCTCGGGTTTCTGAGTGGGATAACCGGTCCGCTCTTTTCCGGTTGTGTGCACGATGGTTTGCCACCAAACGTCAGTTGGAACCTTGCCCATCGCCGCCTTCTCTTTGGTCACGAGTCCGGGCGCCATATAGGGTATGCGCTCAATGTCGTCGTAATTGAAAATATGGTTGCCAAGATCTTTCGCAAATACCAAGATGGTGTCGTGCTTGGCCGGCCACTTCTGTTTGGATCTGCCGCCGAAGTCATATGCCCATATGATTTCGTTCATAAAATTGGATCTGCCGAAGATTTGGTCAAGCGCAACTTTTACGTAG
>JAJYFX010000063.1 GCA_021785315.1 Actinomycetes bacterium
TCAACTGGATTGGCACGCCCGCGCAGCCGGGATTTGGATCTGCCAACTGGATTGGCGGTGGGGTTGCGATATTGGTGACATTTGGGATTCTCCTCTTCGGGAGAGGATTTCTGCGTTCTGCCGCCATGCTAAGCGGCATCGTTGTCGGAGCCCTTGCCTATGCGATATTCACGCCGATCCATTTCACCCGTGTTATAGACTCGGCTTGGTTTGTCGTCCCGAAGATCTTCCCATTCGGATTTTCAGTGAATCCGTTGCTGGTCCTGCTGTTTTTCATCTTGATCACTTCCAGCGTGGCTTGGACTCTTTCGCTTTACAATGTTTTGGCGGAATGGAGCGGAGAAAGGCTTGAGGGTCATCGAATGGCATGGGGTATTTTCGGCCAGTCGATAGCGGCAATTGCGGGCGGGGTGTTTGGCACCTTTACCCTTGTCGCATACCCGGACAACCTTGGAATTGTGCGCACAAGCCGAGTTGGAAGCCGATGGATCACCGCGACAACAGGGGTCCTGCTCATAGTTGGTGGCTTCATCTTGAAGTTCGACGAGATTTTCGTGAGTATCCCCGGCAACGTGATCGCTGCCGCGGCAGTGGTTCTTTTCGGAGTAATTGCTATGTCTGGAGTGGACACGCTAAGCCGCGTGAAGTGGGACCAGCTGAACTACCTTGTCCTTGGAGTTCCACTGATGCTTTCTTTAGGCGGTCTGTTTGTGGCACCTGCGACAATGGCCCACTATCCCCTGCTGGCAAAAGAGATCATCGTAAATCCATTTTTCACGGGTCCTATTTTGCTGATTTTTCTCCATCTCGTGATCAACAAAGTTATCCGCCCTCGAACCCAAGGGGTTAAATAGAGCGTCTTTGAATGCTCTGGCACGGGACGGCTCAGCTGTGTCTCGCCAAAGTACTCTTCCAAGCTGTCACTTGTGCTGTGAACTGCCCGATTGGCGGCGCGCTTTTTAGGGCTCGTTGACTATTTAATCCAAATACCGGAGCCATTAATCTGTCTTTGGCTGCGAAGCCTTTGCCAATCCTTGCTTTTTAGAAATCTTTTTGCTCAATTTGCTGTTGGACTTTCTGGAAGGCGAATTGACCGCGGTTTCGGATCTTAGGCGAGTCGCGCAAATGGGGGTCTTGATGGCGCTCGCATTTAGCGGCGAACGCTAATCCTCGGCTTCTTGAAGCGTCAGTGACTCAGGGGGTCATCCCTGAAACACTTCGTTAGTGTGCCAGGTCCGATATAGTGGAAGTTCTTAGGAAAGTATTTATTTCAGAAAGCGCGGATATGAGTGAATTGACAGAGCAGATTATTACGTGGAGGGAACGGCTCGAAACTACAAGGATCGAGTCAGTCGTTCACGTAGCGATGCAGGACGTCGACGTTTCGAGGATCCACTTTGCCTCGATTTTCTCGTTCATTGACAGGAATGAGATTCAGTTTTTTAGCAAACTTGGTATTTCGCTTAGCAAGCTGCTGGCAGCCAATCTTGCTATGCCGGTTATATCTGCTCACTGCGAATACAAAAGGCCATTCGGCCTGGATGACGTCGTTATTGTGACGTCCTATGTATCCGACATCGGTACCAGGAGCATCAAGCTCAGGCACGTTACAACTGCTTCGGACGGCGAGGTACTGGCCGATGCTTATACAGTTCACGTTTCAATCAACGAAATCACGAACTCATCCATTACTCTCGATGAACTGTTTGAGGCAATGGGCCTCTAGTTCGATTGCTGGCCTACTCGGTTGTTTTAGCTGCCTTGGCGCTTCAATGAGGGAGATCAATCGATAAGCCGCAACCAACACTGCGCAAAAGAATAGATAGCTGCGAGCAAAGCAAATTCGTCCGGTCTTCAAGACGCGAACTTGGCCGGATCGATTCTGAGTCTCGATAGCGCGGTTGGCTGTGCGCCGGTTATCGCGCAAATTTCACTTGTTGAAGGGTCGGCTAGCGGCGGCCAAGATATTTAGGTATGGGCACGAATCAGCCTAGATATCTTTTGGGTAGCAGTTGGCCGCTGGTTTCAAGACAAGATCGGCGAAGCACCAAGCAGTGAAGACACTGTCGGCAGACTCTGATTTGGCGCCTGAAATTATTCAGGCAACCCTCCAGGAGGAAATGCTTAGAGCGGATATGAATGATTGAGTTGGTGCAAAAAAGGGAGAGCGAATTGAGTCTCGCCCTGGTTCTCGCTCAGGTTATAACTGGCGCAGTCTGGTGACCAGCAGGGGAAGAATTGAACTGAGAGTTTTAAGGGATCGCCAAGGAAGATTGTGGGCTCAGATACTTGAACCCCTCCAATGAAGAATGGTAAAGCGCAAAGTAGTTCTCAGGTCCCCGTGCAAGTAAAAATGTCTGCAAGGCCGGTCAGCTCCGCACCATGTCGAACTTCCGCCTCATCAATACTCGGGCGACGGGTTTTCTAGTTCTCCAACACAAGCCGCTCATGGCGGCTGGCCATGACAGATAGCGCCAACCCGAGAACGCCAACGTCGCGCAGGACCAAATCTGAGAGTCCCGCGGTCATGGTCAGGCTTATGACGATCTCCAGCATGGTTACCGCTGCAATTGCAGCGAGAGTGCGAGGCAGTATGCCCAGTATAAGCCCTACTGCCAGAATGCTTAGAAACACTCCGTGTATGAGAACAAGTATTTGCGCAAGTTGTGATGAGGGAGAAGCGAATGGCACGTAGCCAGTCCAAAGCTTCGGTACTGCAAGTTCATGGTATCCGAACCAAGCCAGTACGAGACCCAGAATCAGTCGACCTAACGTAGTAACCCACGGCGCCAGTGTGTCGATGCGGCTATCGAATGAACTGACTTGCGTTGATCCTTTGGAGCTGCGGCTCACCTGCTTGGTGCCGGTGAAAGCTGTGGCGCCCGATGCACCCAAAGTTTTAATCTCATTAGTGGTGCTCATCGAAGCGCCGCCGAAGCTTCTGGTTCCGGACTCATTATTTTCGGTGACAAAGGCATTGCTACTCGATGATCCTTCCTTGAGAATTTGTCACTATGATCCCGTCATCGCCAGCGCTGTAGTCACTGCTCCCAGAGTCGTCTCCAAGACTGGTCTCCACAAAATAGACTAAGTCGCCCTTTTGGAAAGTTGACGTCTGCGGAGGCGAAGCTGATCCTGGAACTGAAACCGACACGAGCTCATTGTTGCCTGACAGTTTGACCGAAATATTGAAACCTGACGTTGCAGTTTTCGCCTGAGCACTTTCAGGCCCTGGATAGATTTGATATGACACGCTGGAGTATTGGGTGGACGAAAGTGTCGGACCCAACTTCGGCGCAGTAGTTGGAGTGGTGGAGTTATTTGAGGGAGAGCTACCCTTCGATGCCGATGAAGAAGTTGAAGAAGTCTTCGTCGTCTTAGCGGATGTTGTGGATGTTGGAGCCGAAGCTGAAGACGTCACTGACAAGGACGCGCCACCAGGCGAAATCCCGTGCCCATACCCGTGCAGGGCGAGCCCAGTCGCCCCGACAGCGGTTACCGCCAGAAGTACTGCTCCTCTCCTGCCAACATTTTCGCTTCCTATTTGCAAACTAGGACTCCAAAACTATCAATATCTTGAATACCAGAATTTAGTCATCTTCAATAAGAGACAGATAAGCACTGCAGAGTGGCTTTCAAACAAAGAAACCCTCATGGGAGTTGCTGAAAGAGCATGACAATCACATGACGCGACCGACGGGTTGAGCCTCTCTCGGTGGCGAGTGCATACAGCAGTTGCTCCTTTGCTTGTCGGCCCTTTCGGCCGCAATCAATCAGCCAAAAATCATTGCGTCCTAAACTCCCGGATAATCTGGGTCATGCAGCCCGGGAACATAAAGTTTGTGAAAACTCATTTTGGCTTGGTGGATAAAATCTGGTTTCGGCGTGAAATAGCGATGGTTTTTCGTTATATTTCCTATTAGAAATGCCTTTACGACCCGAGAGTTCATGGGCTCACGCCCCGAAACATGCTGCGCGAGCAAGGCGCAATGGGCTGAAGAAGGGTGCTGCCGCGATTTTACTTCTCGCGGCTTTGGTCTTCATAGTTTGGGCAACCGCCTTCCGCGGCGGGACCAAGTCCAATGCGAGGACGCAAGGTTCCACGGGTTCGATTGGTTTTTCCGGATCGAGTGCTGGGAGTTCATCTGGTTCGGCCGCAACATCTGCAAATGGTGCCTCGTTCAACGTGAAGTCATGGATGGCCTCGCTCGAGGCGAAGGTAAAGGGTCAGCCCGGGCATCTCCAGCCAGGATCTGATCCGTCGGCCCTGCCCGGGCCAATCCTGATTGCCGATGAAGGCAACTCGAGGCTGTTGCTGGTGGATCCCAAGGGGAGGATCCTTTGGCAGTTCCCTTCCAAAGGCGACCTTGCTCCCGGACAGACTTTCATCGAGCCGGATGACGCCTTTTTTGGCCCGACGGGTTCGGACATCATGGCCACCCAAGAGTCCCAATTTGTTGTAACGGAGATCTCCATCCAGAGCGGCCACATTATCTACCGTTACGGCCATCCAGGAATCAGCGGATCGGCGCCAGGGTATCTCAATAACCCCGATGACGCAATGCTGCTTCCAAACGGGAACATATTCACCGCAGATATCAAGAATTGCAGATTACTTTACCTGTCACCTTCGTCATCATCGCCTGTGCACATCTATGGCGAGACAACTTCTTACTGTTATCACCAGCCTCCTGCACGCTTTGGGAGTCCAAACGGGGTATTCCCCATGTCCAACGGCGATTGGCTCGTCACCGAGATCAACGGGGACTGGGTCGATGAGATGACGCCGAGCGGCCAGATCAAGTTCTCAACCCATCCGCCGGGTATAACCTATCCATCAGACAGCAATGAAGTCTCCCCGGGAGTCTTCTTGACTGCCGCATATACCAGTCCAGGCGTGATAGAGGAGTTCAATCAGACAGGTAGCCTCCTGTGGCGATTTGATCCGACGGGGTCACAAACACTCAACCACCCGTCAATTGCAATTCCGCTCCCTAATGGAAATATCTTGGCAACCGATGACCGCAACGACAGGGTCATTGTCATCGACAAGAAGACCAATAAGATCATCTGGCAGTATGGACACACCGGCGTGTCGGGGACTAAGCCAGGTTATATCGACGAACCGGACGGCGTGGACCTAGCCCCACCGTACTCATTGCTCATGACACAATCCGCAACCATGGGTATTCCGCCGTTTAAGCCAGCCGGCTCGCCAACGACAACAAGCGGAGGCTAGAGGTCCTCGCGGGCTCGCGCCTAGCTTGTAGCGACGCAGTCAGTTTAATGCAGGCGTTTTTCCAAAATACTTGCGGCAGCTGAGCTCAATTGCCTATCCGTCAGCGAATTCATGTGTCCAATTCCGAGGAGGAGTCTTGTGCAAATTGAGCTTTATCAGGATTCATCTCATAGACCGCGCCTAGATGCCAGAGTTGGAGTCGGCACAAAACCGGGCGTGATCGGTGTGCTTGTCAGGCTTAAGGTTGCTCATTCCCGCGCTGGCGGTATATGCGACTGCCACTTTATGCCATGGGGCAAAGGACAATAAGACCTGCAGCTGATTGAGTCTTGCCCACGAAGGGTCACCGCAGAAATGAAATTTGTCACCGCTAGTGCATGCTGTGGCGCTCTTGCCCGGTGTTTCGATTCCTGATTGTATGGCCAGATCCATAATTTGCAATTTTTGCATTTATCAATTATCCATAGATCTATGGAATATGAGGTTGTTGGTCCCATGAGGGCCGATATTTATGAACAGTTGGCTCGGATTGGGAAGATCGTCGGTCATCCAAAAAGAATCGAGCTTCTGGAAATCCTTTGTCAGAGTGAGCGGCCAGTCGATTCTTTAGCTGCGGCTACAGGCCTGAACCTGACCACGGTATCGGCTCACCTTCAAGTTATGCGCCAGGCGCGCTTAGTTGAGACAAGGAAAGCGGGGACCCGTATTTATTATCGGGCAGCCGGAGCAGAGGTATGCCAATTCGTAAAGGCGCTTAGCGATCTGGCCCTAGCCCGTTTGGCGGAAGTGGAACAGATTCTGCGGGAAATTGAGGCAGGCGGCCATAGTGCCGAGCAGGTATCGCGAGAAGAGCTAATCGCACGCGTGCGGAGGGGGGATGCTGTCGTGATCGATGTACGGCCTAGTGAGGAATACCAGGCCGGACATATTCCCGGAGCCTTCTCTGTTCCGCTGGAGCACCTTGAGGCAAAGTTGGATGAAATAGAACCGGATGTGGAAGTGGTGGCGTACTGTCGCGGGCCATTATGTCTTTTGGCACCGCAGGCAGTTGCCATAATGCGCAGGCGGGGGATGAATGCCAAGCGTCTTGAAGAAGGGATGCCGGAATGGCGCCAGGCAGGCTTGCCAGTGGCTGTGGGAACTGAACCCGGAGTAATTTAAGCGCATTTCGGCAGTTGGCTGAAATGGTGTGACAAAAAGAAAGAGGATGACAGCGCTGTGAAGATACTTGTAATTTTAAATGATCCGCCATATGGCACTGAACGGTCTTACAACGGCTTACGCCTAGCAGGTGCATTGGCGCGGCGTGACGGCGTGGAGGTCCGGATGTTTCTCTTCGGCGATTCCGTGGGCTGCGCTGTTGCGAATCAAAAAGTTCCAGACGGCTACTACCACCTCGATCGCATGACCACATCGGTTATTCGACATGGCGGCATGATTGGCCTTTGCGGAACTTGCATGGACGCAAGGGCGATCAACGAAGAGGCGTTAGTTGAGGGGGCACGGAGGTCAACTCTGGAAGAGTCGGCCGACTGGACTTTGTGGGCTGACAAGGTAGTGAGCTTCTAAGAGTTATTTCAAGACTCTTGCCGCGAGTTGTTTAGGCAGAACCGAGAAGAGAAGGCAAGGACAGAGGGAAGTCTATGGCAGTTAGAGTCGTTATTCTAGGCGGTTCGTTTGGCGGACTTGCCAGCGCGTACGAGCTGCGCAGGCATCTTCGGCCAGGCGAATGCGAAATCACGCTGATTTCGAAGGATCAGCGCTTCACCTTTATACCTTCTCTGCCTTGGCTGGCTTTAGGGTCTAGGACACTCGAACAGATATCGTTTGACCTTGGTCCGGCTTTAGCTAGCCGGGAAATATCCTTTGCTCACGAGACCGCCATCGCAATCGATGCGGAACGCCAGATCGTTGCAACGGAGCACAGAGAGCATGCCTATGACTATCTTGTAATAGCTACTGGTCACCGAAGCGCAAATGAGGCTGTTCCAGGTCTTGGGCCGGTCAGTGGACCTGGTCACTCGCTTATGTCACCATCAGAGGCATTGGAGCTACGCGGAGCATTGGCACGATTTCTTGATTCTCCTGGGCCCGTGGTGATTGGTGCCGCGCCAGGGGCCAGCTGTATCGGTCCCAGCTATGAGTTCGTTTTCGAACTTGATCATTTGCTTAGAAAACGTCGCCTTCGCCACCAGGTGCCAATGACTTTTGTTACTCCGGAGCCAGTTCTTGGCCACATGGGAATGGGGGGAGTGGGAAAACTGAGGCAGTTTCTTGAAGGGGAATTCGAAGAACGCGACATAGGTTACCGAACTTCTGTAGCCATCAGCAAGATCACGGAAGAGGGGGTAGAGATCGACGGTTCAAAGGCGATTCCATCAGCGCTTTCTATGGTCATCCCACCCCTTGCCGGTGTAGCAGCGGTGGCGGGTAGTCCTGGGCTTTCTAATCCAAAAGGTTTCATTCCGGTTGATTCCAGCTACCGGCACCCAACCTATGAGAACATCTATGCTGTTGGGGTGGCTGTTGCCATGCCACCTGCGGATGAGACGGCCGTACCGGTCAATTTTCCCAAGACTGGCCACATGACCGAGCAAATGGCGTCGATGGCTGCACTCGCTATCGTTTCCAGGGTAAATGGCGTGAAATCTAAGACGCATGAACTCGCAGCTCGATGCGTATTAGACATTGGCAGGCGGGGAGTTTACATGAATGTCGATCCGGTGCGGCCACCTCGCAACAAGGTGCCTGTCGTTTCACAGGGATATGGATGGCTATTGACCAAGCACGCCTTTGAACGCACCTACCTGTGGAACGCCAAGCGCGGG
>JAJYFX010000064.1 GCA_021785315.1 Actinomycetes bacterium
TCTCAAGAGTCGCTCTACCGCAAGGGAGTCACCTTCAATAAAGGCGTTTACAATCTCTCTGTGTTCAGAAACCATCGTGCTCACTTCTCTGACATTATGGGTGTAGTATCCAAACATCAGTAAGACAGAGTTATGATCCCATAGCTCGCGCAGCAGATCATACATACGCCTATTGGGACATGATTCAGTGAGTAAGATGTGCAAATCGAAATTTCCCTCGAAGGCCGTCAGCACGTCTTTCGGGTACTCGCGTTCCTGTATAGACTGAATTTCTTTGATTCGTTCGACCTGATCAACTGTCGCCGACTCACAAGCTAAGCGTGCAGCAAATGGCTCGATGATCTCGCGGAGTTGGTAAAGTTCAGCAACCTGCCCAATAGTAAGCCCCCGAACAAACATTCCCCTGCCTGGAACCGAGTACACGAAACCCTCTCGCTCAAGTCGGAGCAGTGCCTCTCGAAGTGGTGTCCTGCTTACTCCAAGACTTTCGGCAAGACGCTCTTGGAAGAGCCTCGTGTCTGGCAAAAGTTCTCCAGTCGCAATCATTTCTCGCAACCGCTCGTGAACCTCGTTAATCAAGCGCGTATCGGATCGTTCAACAGGCCGTGCCATCTCTTCTCCTCTAAAGTAGGATTCTGCATTCAATCTCCTACCGAGTTTTTCTGAGTGGACTCCGTTTGTCAAGCCAATTTGACGTCGATGCTCATGGCTGTGGAAAGAAAAATCCTTCACAGGTCTTTGTGACGGCACTCGCTCAATCACGTCAACCGTGCAAGTCGGTCTGCCTCTCACGCTAGTTCTGCCCCCTCCCGTGTCCCCAGAGGTTCCTGGATAACCACATCTGCGCTAACAAGTTCTTTTGAGACGGTCAAACTGTGATTTTCATGACCGAGATTCCATGCTGTCAAGGCAGAGCCGGCGGCTACCCATGCGATCAAGTACCATATCCACTGGTCATCAGGTGAAGGAACCTTGTAGATGCTTCCAAAAATTCCGCCAGCGGATACCGCAAATCCCAACACCACAGCTACCAGCAAACCAACGCGATGCTCGTGATTCCATAGTCCCGGAATGGCACCCAACGCAATTGTTGCATAGACCACTACGAGCCCAAGACCTCCGAGACCAACTATCCAAGCAAACAGTGGGAAGTACTCAGGTGAACCTCCGAGTGCAAATACGCCGTGGTCTACCCTAACCCACAAGACGAATACCACACCAACGAGAACTTGAAAGATAATCGCGTTAATAGGTGTCCCGTATTTTCGATCCACTTTGGCAAAAGATTTCGGAATACGTCGATCTCTGGCCATAGCAAACATGCCACGTGTAGTAGATACCGATGCACCGATTCCAACAGCCATGATGTCGAGGATGACGACAATGTTTAGCAAATCCAGCAGTATCGAGTTACCGAAGGCTCCATGTGCGCCGAGAGTGAACAGCGGGGCTGGGCTGGCGGCCCATTTCGTTGCGTTCAAACCGAAGCCAATATCTTGTGCGTACGCACCGATCACAAAGATCAACCCGACTACCAGCACTGAGCCAATGATGGCGATAGGAACCGAACGCTTAGGATGTGCGGTCTCCTCCCCGAGATTTGCGGCGGATTCAAAACCTACGAATAACAGGATGCCATATATAATCCCGAAGAAAATCCCAGACCAACCATCAGCAGACGCTGAGGGATTGAATGGCGTGAGCGTGTTGCCGCCATGTCCACCTCTTATGATAATGGAAATAAAGAATCCCAGCATTATCAACACAGAGCTGAACACTAGCGCCAGCTGCACCCTGGTAGAAATTCGTACACCAAAGTAGAGGAAACTAAAAAGGAGCAGCGCATAGACCAGATCTAATATCCAATAGGGAACACCAATTCCATATGCAGAATGCAAAAAGTCCGAAGTTATCCCACCGACAACCACAACAATTCCGCTTGCAAGTAGGGTAGTGCATCCGTAGTAGACCCAACCCGCGACAAAACCAACTCGTTTTCCGAAACCATCGGTAACGTAATCGTAAAGGGCTCCTGCGGCGTGGATGCGTCGAGCATACGCAGAAATAATCCATCCGATCGCACCAATGCCGATGCCAGCGAGGATTATAGCAACCGGAGTCGCCACACCTGCACCTTTGCTCGATGCGCCAGCGCCAACCACAAGTGGGATCAGCAGCGCTGACGAAAACACCGGACCCATAAATCCTACAGACTGCGAAACAGCATCTACAACTCTGAGATGCTTTTCACCTAGCTCTTCCTTAGCCGCGGGTACGTTAATACCGTGGTTATCTGCCATGCCTGAGACCCCCCTCAAAAAATGTGCACAGTTGAATACTGAATACAAACCTGCAAAGGCGAGTATGGCATGATTGCATTAGCGCGTCAAGTCAACCACAAAGATTTCTTGCTCTCATAACAGATGAGCGCTCCTAAAGGGTCTGAAAGCCGCTGATGTTTTGGTTTAGGCACGATCATCGCGGTTATAGGACCATAGGCAAAACTAGAAACAAACTACAATAAAGTAATGGGAAAAGGTCTTACGCTTCTAAGCGTTCACGCGCATCCAGACGACGAATCATCAAAAGGTCCCGCAACTGTCGCCAAGCTTCGCGATCGCGGTATCCGCAGCATTTTGGTTACCTGTACTGGTGGTGAAGAGGGTGATATTAACAATCCAGCTATGGATAGGCCTGAGGTCAAGGAAAATCTCGCTCAGATTCGCAGGGATGAGCTTGACAAAGCTATAGCGATCATAGGTTACAGCAAGCTTTACCTCCTGGGCTACAAGGATTCCGGAATGCCCGGGTCTGCAGCGAATGCAAATTCTGAGTCATTCGCTCAGGCTCCATTGGAGGAAGCAGGAGACAAGCTAATCGAAATTATTCGTAGAGAGAAGCCTCAGGTAATGATCACATACCATGAGGACCAATCTGGCTACCCGCATCCGGATCACCTGAAGGTTCATGATGTGTCTGTCTACGCATTCGACCGGTGCGGTGATCCAAATTACAAGTTGCAACTGGGTCCACCTCATCAGATCTCGAAACTCTACTACAGTGCGTGGGCCTCCAGCAGGGCCAAGGCTTTTCACGAAAAGTTCCTTGAGCTCGGTCTCAAGTCTCCGTTTTCTGAAGAACGGTTAAGCCGGCCTGGAAATGATGAGGAAATCACAACCAGAGTCGACGTGAGGGGCTATTACAGGATCAGAAAGGATGCGCTGCTTGCGCATGCCACGCAAATTGATCCACTGTCAAACTTTTGGTTTGGTTTGCCGGACGATTTGTCTGAGGATCTTTGGCCTTATGAAGACTATATTCTCGCCCGTTCCAGCATAGGCGGGGGTAAAGTCTCAGATGAATTTGAAACTGATCTCTTCGCGGGTTTAACGGATGGCAAATAGCCGGCAACGCCATTTCGAGGTCTGTAAAGATGTAACATCTGATTTGATCAAGTTGTACTAGGCGGGAGTGTGGCGATGGCAAAGTGGCTAAGTGCCGAATGGATGGATGAGTATGCCAAGATGGCTGAATCACAGCCTTCGCGTCCGGGTGCCACGGCGACAATTCAGTATGAGATTGTCGGCGGTCCAGATGGGAATGTTTTTTACTACTGGACAGTGGAGGATGGCAAGTTACTCGAGTGCAAGCTTGGAGAGCTTGACGAGCCAGAGGTGGTGCTGACCCAGGATTGGGAAGATGCGAAAGCGATTCAAAAGGGCGAACTTGATGCGACGGCAGCCTTCATGCAAGGGAAGATAAAAGTTACCGGGAATATGGGGAAACTCATGGCACTCTTGCCCATCACAACCTCTGACGAGTATCGTGATTTGCAGACTGCGATTGCCGCAACTACGCAGTTTTAGGAACTGGTGACAACACGTCGATCTCCGCCCGATAAAGAACTGTAGCTACTGTTCTTTTTTCTCGGTCTCGGTGTCGGTCGTGACCGCCCCTTCTTTTAGACCCTTTTCGAATTCGCCCTTGGCTTGTCCAACTGATCGTGCGATTTTAGGCAGCCTGCTGGCTCCGATGACCACAACGATTATCGCCACGACGACCAGTGTGTCAAGCCCAAGTATTTCTGCGAGCATGGTAATTTACCTTTCCTACCTAGTCAGAAATTATAAGGCCTAAATAGAGTTTCGATGTAATCGAGTAACACTTAGTGCACCGCGTTTTTAATGGTTCTGGCACGATGTCTTATCTCCCTATAGCTGACGAGGGTTATGTTGGCTCGTGACAGAAGGTGGTCAAAATGACGCCGGTCGCCTGACGAGCTTTTTTGAGAAACATAGGTCGCCCATTCGGGTGCTATCGCCCGCAGTTCGGGGGTATCTTCGGCTGGCCTGATGCATAGTTCCGTAATGCCCTCTTCGAGCGAAAAGATGGCCTCCTCTATGAGATCCTGCGAACTTGGATCGAATGTGGGGAATCTCGAAAAAGGGTCTATTACCCGGTCAGGAAAGATCGCACCCTCCTCTAATGCCAAGGTTTTGGCAGGGAAGCCGATTTTGTCTTCGGTCAGATTGTCTGGGAGGGAAATTGGAAGCTCAAATTCAAGTGCAATATCCAAAAGAATGTCGAAGAACTCAGGCCGCATTACTAGGGCGCCCAGCTCTGAAGCAATATGAGAAACGTCGAATCCCCAATAAATCGCCCGTTCAATTTGCGCTCTGCATTCCCTTCGGGCTTCTTCCAAGTCTGCGTGTTCCCACAGGTCTTCCAGGGTGATTGGAAATCCACCTTGGCCGTCAAGAAGGGAAGGTGCCTGAGTCACCGGGCCGAAATGGAGGATCGGATTTGATGAATTCAAGGTCAGTTCAACGCCGATATCTTCGCCGCGATAGCGGGATACGGCATCCCTCGACCATGGAGCTGGAACTATCAGTCGCGCTGACGTTGCAATGCCGTTTCTGAGCACGTCATACACGCCCAAATTGCAGGAATGGCAAAAACCGAGACAATCGCAGGTAATAATGAGCGCTTTCGTTCCCTTAGGGAATCCTAGACGTTCTGTTAAGAGTGGATAGTTCTCCATTTGGACTCTCCAGCTAGAAATGCTCGGATGCTAAAAGGTTACTCTGTGGACTTCGCCACGAAGTCAAAAATAGGAGAACTAGTTACCTTTAACTGAAAGTCAGCAACGTTTCGATTTGAACGCGAAAAGTTTCGGGCCTTGCTGCTGGACGGTCTCTGGAGCACTGCCCTGGCGGCAGCGACTCCCTTTAGGCCAACTTCTCTTGTTCGACGGTCAAGTGCCCAAGTCGGAATTCTCTCTTCAATCTCAATCAGTCTCATCTGTGCGCTCATATGCATATTATGAACGGTGGTAGTGACATTTAGCCCGGTTGAGCCCGTGTGAGACTAGATGTTATCGATATTTCCCGAGTTGTTTTCCAGCGTCTCGGTGCCAGTGAAATCTTGGCCGGCATCAGTATCACGTCGATCGGAAGTAAGTTTGGCAATAAGCGCCTTCTTGGCGTTTGGACCATATACCGGAGCCCCGTATCCCTCGTCAATGAGCGCAGCAACTTCACTTCCATCAATGGTCTCTTTTTCAAGTAGAGCGTTGGCCACAAGCTCCAGACCTTTCTGATGGATCTTTAGAAGCTCCGTTGCCCTGAGCTCCTGTTCTCTCAGGATAGTGTCGATCTCCTCGTCAATGATTTTTGAGGTATCTTCTGAGTAGTCGCGGCTATGCATCAGATCCTCACCTAGAAACACCATTCCTTGCGATCCCCAAGCCCTAGGGCCTATCCTGTCGCTCATACCCCATTCTCTGACCATCTTTCTAGCCATTTCGGTGTTTCCAACCAGGTCGTTGTTTGCTCCGGTGGATAAATCGCCGAAGATGAGCATTTCCGCTACGCGACCGCCCATCCGGACCACCAGTGAATCATCGATGTATTCCTTGGGGTAGATATGACGTTCTTCGAGAGGCAGCTGCTGTGTGACACCGAGAGCTAATCCCGTTGGGAGGATGCTGACTTTGTGGACTGGATCGGCGTTTGGCAATACGTAAGCTAGTACGGCATGTCCACCTTCGTGATATGCGACGCGCTCCTTTTCCTCGTCGGACAGAACTAGGGAATCGCGCCTTTGGCCCATGAGAACTCGGTCCCTAGCAGCTTCAAAGTCTTCCATATGAATCTCAGGGGAGGATCTTCTTACGGCATAGAGGGCGGCCTCATTTACGAGGTTGGCAAGATCTGCGCCACTCATTCCCGGGGTTCCACGGGCGACTACGCTCAAGTCCACGTCTGAAGAAATTTTCTTTCCTTTGCAATGGACTTTGAGAATTGGAAGTCTTTCCTCTAGGTCCGGCAGGGGGACAACTATCTGGCGATCAAACCTTCCCGGCCTCAGGAGAGCAGGATCCAGGATGTCTGGCCGGTTGGTAGCTGCCATGATCACGATGCCCTCGGCGGTGTCGAAGCCGTCCATTTCAGAGAGCATCTGGTTCAGAGTCTGTTCTCTTTCATCGTGCCCTCCGCCAAGTCCCGCACCGCGTTTTCTTCCAATGGAGTCGATTTCGTCGACAAATATGATTGCTGGCGCTTGCTTGCGGGCGGTTTGAAATAAATCTCTTACTCGTGATGCTCCGACACCTACGAACATCTCCATGAAATCAGAACCTGTCACGCTTAGGAACGGCACTCCGGCTTCTCCAGCTACAGCACGGGCGAGCAGAGTCTTGCCGGTGCCCGGCGGACCTACTAGCAGAATCCCCTTGGGCACCCTGGCACCGATTTCTTTGAAGCGGTGTGCATTCTTGAGAAAATCAACTACCTCGGAAATCTCGAGTTTGACTGCGCTGTATCCTGCCACATCATCGAAAGTAGTCCTGGGCCTCTCGGTAGAGTAGACCTTAGGTTTAGATTTGCCGATGGACATGATCCCCGACATCTGACCCTGAGCTCGTCTGTTCATATATGCAAATAAGCCAACCAGAAAGAGAAGCGGAATCAGGTAGTAAAGCATTTGTGACAGGAAATTGGTGTTGGGAGTGTAGAAAGAGGTGTTTACGCCTTCCGTTCTTAGTTGCGTTATATCTGTAGTAATGAACGGCAAGGGCCCATTGACGGAGTAGCTTGATCCGTCGGATAATTTTCCGCTAATCTTTCCGTTGCTATTATCAATCTGTGCTGATACCACCTGCTTTGCCTGGGCATCGTGCAGAAACGTATCGTAGCTAAGTTGTTTCGTCGTTTGCGGAGTGAAGACCGAGGCATATACAAAGGCTGCAGCAAGAAGTGTTACGAGTACGAGGACTATCCAACGCCAGCTCTGATCTGGGCCGTTCGGCAGGAGTTTATTTCCTTTATCATTTCCATTTCCGCGTTGACGCTTTTCGGGCATTTGACGACTCATATTTCACATGTTAGGCGCGCAATGGAAGTAATTGATTAAAAGATTGATGAAGCAGTCTCTTTTTGCATGTCGGTTGGAGGATTGCCAGCGTCTTAATCTGTCGCTTGGCGCACTATTCTCGTGAGAGTGAATCAGTGGGAACCATCTCCGCGCCAGGGAGGCGTGAAAGGAATTAATGCCCTTTCCGTTGCCGTTGTCGGGTTCATAGTCGGGTATTTCTTCGCTACGGTGTATGTGTTGATTGAGCTGACGATCACAAATGCCCCGCCAAATGCGTCGCCCACGAACTCATTTGGAGCGCTGATCGCAAATCTTTTGGGCCTTTGGACCGGACTTTTAGCAGCTGTCGTTTACGCTTCGAAAAAGCGAGGGACGGGCTCGCTTAGTGCCGATTTTGGCCTCAAAAATATCATTCTTCAGGATATGGTAATTGGGATTCCGGTTGGAGTACTTGGCCAGTTGGTGGTCATTCCCTTGCTTTACTATCCCTTTCAGCGCGCGATTCCAAATCTCTCTCAAAAACTTAGCCAACCTGCTCAGACCTTAACAGGTTTGGGTCACGGAGGCGGATTTGTAGTTTTGGCGCTTTTTCTCGCGGTAGGCGCTCCAATTGTTGAGGAGCTCTATTTTCGAGGCCTTCTATTGGGCTCGCTAAAAGAA
>JAJYFX010000065.1 GCA_021785315.1 Actinomycetes bacterium
CGGTATCAATGAGATTTACCCCAAGTTCCAAGGCCCTGTGAACCAGAGTGATGGCAGTCTTATCGGCATATTCCCGGCCATAGCCCCATTCTCTCGAGCCAAACTGCCAGGTACCTAGACCAATAGACGATATTTTCTTGCCCGACACCTCAATGTATTTCATCTTGCAAGACTAGACCATAACTTTAAGCTTTTTCGAGGACTATTTTGGAGCCATCCGGAGCGCTCCGTCCAATCTGATCACATCTCCATTCAGATAGCCATTCCTCACGATCATCTCCACTAGGAGCGCGTAATCCTGAGGAGTACCGAGCCTCTTTGGGAACGGGACGCCAGCCGCAAGCGCTGCACGTACCTCTTGGGGAAGCTGGCCAAGCAGCGGCGTATCGACTATCCCCGGTGCAATCGTCATCACTCGGATTCCTACGCTCGAGAGATCTCTTGCGGCCGGGAGCGTGAGCCCCACTAACCCTCCCTTGGAAGCGGAGTAGGCAACTTGACCAATTTGACCTTCGTAGGCGGCGACTGACGCGGTATTGATGATAACGCACCGCTCCTCATCATCGACAGGGTCATTCGATGCCATGAGAGACGACGCCAACCTGAGAACGTTGAAGGTCCCGATGAGGTTGACCCGAATTATCTTTTCGAAAGCCGCTAGATCATGGGGCATGCCATCTCGGCTGACAACCCGTTCAATATGACCTATGCCTGCACAGTTGACAACTACCCGAAGAGGGCGCTGAACCATTGACCCTTCCAGCGCCTGCCTGACATCGGATTCGCTTGTTACGTCACCGGCAGCCCAGGCTACGGAACCACCAAGCTCCTCGGCTTTGGCTTTTGCATGCGCTTCATCCCGATCGAAAATTGTGACCGTCGCTCCGAGCTCAGATAGATGCTTTGCCGTTGCAGCACCTAAACCTGACGCACCTCCGGTAACGAATGCGGAAAGCTTTGAGATATCCATGATCCAAACTTAGAGTGAAAATACCATTCTGACAAGGACCAGCTTGAAATGGCTAGAGATCGCCTCATAGTTGTGGATTAAACGCTTAACTGCCTTTTAGAAAAGCCTGCCTTGGCCAGAATTAGGCTCATTCTTTCCAAGCACTGCGGCAATCGTTGCCTGTTCATTTGCGAGTTGATCAGCCTTCTCATTAAGCGCAACGCCGGAATGGCCTTTCACCTTGTTAAAAGCCACCTTTTGCCTTTCTTTATAGAGCTGAATAAGCGGCCGCCAGATATCCTGATTTGCCACCGGCGCGCCTTTGGCATTTCTCCATCCCTTGGCTTCCCAATTTTTCCACCAGCTGCTTTGAAAACAGCTCACTACATAGGCAGAGTCTGAATATATTGCAAGCTCACCATCGTGCATTCGCAGGGCTTCAAGAACTGCCATAGCTTCCATGCGCTGATTGGTCGTATGCAACTCATAGCCCCCGCCGGAAACCCCGTCCTCCCTGACCCATGCCCAACCACCGGGACCTGGATTCCCGTAGCATGCCCCGTCGGTGTAAATAATTAAGGTCATCTTCGAGCCTCTCGTACGGTGCTGCAATTAAATTCTGCACATCGTCCTAGATTATTAAAATAGCCATATAAGAAAATTAATAGATGAATACAAAACCAGTTGCTGAACACGAATCTGATCCGGTTAACCATAGGCTGTCAAGGTGCCCTAAGTGGCAATCAATCGCTTTGGACTACTTTATTAATCTCTAAAGAGTGGAGGCGCGAAAGACGTGATATTCGACGGATTTTCTCATCAATTGCCAGATACCGATCCCGAGGAAACACAGGAATGGGTTGACTCACTGGCTTCAGTTATTGATGCCAAGGGCCGTCCACGGGCGACCTACCTCATGATGAAACTTCTGGAAAAAGCGAGAGAGAACCAGGTCGGATTCCCCGCCTCGGTGTCGAGCCCATACATCAATACCATCCCGCCTGAGCAGGAACCTTGGTTTCCTGGAGACGAGTACATGGAAAGGCGCATTAGAGCGTTCATTAGGTGGAATGCCGCGGTTATGGTCACGCGGGCAAACATACTATCTGACGGCATAGGCGGACACCTAGCGACTTATGCATCGTCCGCATCGCTCTACGAAGTTGGCTTCAACCACTTTTTCAGGGGAAAGGCAGACGGGAACTTTGGCGACCAGGTATTCATCCAGGGCCACGCATCTCCCGGGATCTACGCCAGAGCATACCTGGAAGGCCGCATCAGCGAGACGCAGCTCGATAATTTCCGCCAGGAAGTCGCCGGAAACGGGCTTTCGTCGTATCCCCATCCTCGTCTAATGCCAAACTTCTGGCAATTCCCAACCGTTTCTATGGGTCTTGGCCCCATTACCGCCATATACCAAGCAAGGTTCAACAAATATATTGAGCATCGCCGAATAGCTGACACCACTGCCAGCAGAGTCTGGTGCTTCGTCGGCGATGGAGAAGTTGACGAGCCAGAAACCCTTGGCGCCCTTTCCCTCGCATCCAGGGAGAAGTTGGACCGCCTCATCTTCGTAGTCAACTGCAACCTTCAGAGACTGGATGGTCCGGTTCGAGGCAATGGGAAGATTATCCAGGAGCTTGAAGCGGTATTTCGCGGTGCTGGCTGGAACGTGATAAAGGTAATCTGGGGACGCGGGTGGGACAAGCTTCTGGCTCAAGACACCGACGGAGTTCTGCTGAACAGAATGAACACAACAGTCGATGGCGATTTTCAGAAATACGCCACTGAAAGCGGCGAATACATCAGGGAGCACTTCTTCGGACCTGATCCTCGCTTGCGCAAGATGGTTGAGCACATGACTGACAAGGAACTCCAGGATCTGCCCAGAGGTGGCCACGATTATCGAAAGCTATATGCCGCCTACAAAGCTGCCACTGAAAATGTTGGCGCTCCGACAGTGATTCTTGCAAAGACGATCAAGGGCTGGACGCTCGGTCCGGAGATCGAGGCCCGTAACGCTACCCATCAGATCAAGAAGATGAACAAGGGCCAGCTTCTCAAGCTTAGAGATCGTCTGAGGTTGCAGGAGGAGATACCAGAAGAGCTGCTCGACAACAAGCTTCCTCCTTACTATCGGCCCAAGGAAGGCTCAGCTGAATTCGAATATATGATCTCGCGCAGAACATCTCTTGGCGGGCCAGTTCCGGCCAGGGTTGTTCGGTCCAAGCCACTTGAACCACCACAAATCGAGACTATTTCCGAGTTTCTCCTAGGTTCCGCCAAGCTTCCGGTATCTACAACCATGGTATTTGCCAAGATGCTCCGCAACCTGGTAAGAGATCCTTCAGTCGGCCGGCGCATCGTACCGATCGTCCCCGACGAGGCACGAACCTTCGGTCTCGATGCGCTTTTCAAAGAGGTGAAGATTTACTCCTCTCAAGGTCAAAGATACACTCCGGTCGATGCGGGCCTCTTGCTTTCCTATGCAGAGTCCACGGACGGACAAATTCTTGAAGAAGGAATCACAGAGCCCGGGTCAATGGCTTCGTTCACCGCGGCGGGAACATCATACGCCAACTTTGGCCAGCCGATGGTCCCGATGTACATTTTCTATTCGATGTTCGGATTCCAAAGGACTGGAGATCTGATTTGGGCGGCAAGCGATGCGAGGGCAAAGGGCTTTCTCCTAGCGGCCACCGCTGGACGCACGACGCTTCTTGGCGAAGGCTTACAGCATGCCGACGGGCATTCACATGTACTGGCATCAACTGTTCCAAGCATCATGGCTTACGATCCGTCATTTGCCTATGAGCTTGGAATTCTCATCAGGCACGGCTTCGAAGACATGTATGGCGAAAATGCGAGGGACTGCATCTACTACATAACCCTCTATAACGAAAATTACGTGCAACCGCCGCTTCCAGAGGGTTCAACGCTCGAGGAAATTCAAGAGGGCGTGATCAAGGGAATCTACAAGTGGCTCGAGCCACCAACACTTTCCAACGTCGAAATACCCCGCAAGGCGACGATCCTCTTCTCCGGGCCAACGTGGCATTTGGCCCAGCAGGCCCAGGAGATTCTTGCCAACGATTACAACGTCGCCGCAACTTTATACTCGGTCACCTCATATAAAGGTCTAAGGGAAGACGGGCTCGATACCGAAAGGTGGAACCGCCTCAATCCCACCTCGACTCCTAAAACCCCTTACGTAACTCAAATCCTGTCGCAAGGGGAAGGACCGGTAGTAGCGGTAACAGACTTCATGAAAATAGTTCCCGATCAAATAGCCAGATTTGTACCTCGCGAGGTATTCATCCCGCTGGGAACCGACGGATTCGGGAGATCTGACACCCGTGAAGCCCTTAGGCGCCATTTTGAGATCGATGCCGCCCATATTGTCGTTTCGGTGCTATACGGGCTGATGTCGAGTGGAGTGGCAAAGCCCGAAGAAGTCCAAGATGCCATAAATAGCCTTGGAATCGATCCGACTACGGTCAATCCCATGAGAGCCAACCTCTAAACGGCAAATCATAGGTTTTCGAGTCCGATCGTCTAAATTGCCGATACCGATCGATTGACATATTTTTCAATTGATTCGCCTTAGCCAACAGATCCAACGATGTCACTTTTCGAAATTCCAAGGAGCACGCCAAATATGCCAAAACTCGCAATAGCACAAAACCGCGACGCTGACCAGCTCCTCTCCGACTCACCTCTTGCCCTGCTGATTGGACTTGTGCTTGACCAGCAGATAACACTTGAGAAGGCATTTTTGGCCCCTCTTCTCTTGAGCCAACGTCTCGGCAGAGAACTGGATGCCGGTTATATCGCATCGCTCGACCCTGGCGAACTGGAGAGAATCTTCTCCGAAAAGCCAGCGCTGCATAGATACCCGTCCGCAATGGCAAAGCGGGTTCAAGATGTCTGTAGCGTCGTGGCCGATAAGTATGGAAATGATGCGGTTCAGATATGGCAAAATGCCAAAGACGGCACCGAGCTTCTGAACAGGATTGAAGACCTGCCTGGCTTTGGGGCAATGAAAGCCAAGATATTCGTAGCGCTGCTGGGAAAGCAGCTGAACGTTGACGTTCCCGGATGGCGGGAGGCATCTGAACCTTTTGGAGAACCTGGGTCATTTCGCTCCATAGCAGACATAAAAGACATGGACTCGCTGGCTAGAGTCAGGGAATTCAAAACAGAGATGAAAGCCACGAGCAAAGCGCACAAATGAACGGCAGCCCTAAACTTGATCTTTCCGCAAGACATCTCTATTTGTGTACCGGGATTAGAGACGACCTAACCAGATTTGTTTCCGAAGCCATCCAAGGTGGGGTTGAAATAATCCAACTAAGGGAGAAAGATGCGGATGCGCGGACGATAATTCGTTATGCCAAGGAAATCAAGCAGATCGCCCATGATTTTGGTGTGCCGTTCTTTGTCAATGACCGTCCGGACATTGCCCTCGAAGTTGGGGCGGATGGTGTTCATGTCGGCCAAGACGATGTAGATGTTGATCTTGTGCATAGAATTATTCCAGAAGCGCTGGTAGGGCTTTCAACCCATGCTTACAACGAGCTGCAAGGCAGCCTTGCAAAGGATATTGACTACATCTCTGCAGGACCGATATCGGCAACCCCCACAAAGCCCGGAAGAGTAGGAACCGGAATCGGTTATGCCGAGCAAGCCTCATTGCTATCGCCTAGACCGGTGTTCGTCACTGGAGGAGTTCAGCCCGAAGGCATTAGAGATCTCGTCGCCCGAGGAATTCGCCACTTCGTCGTGGTGCGGTATCTGACTGAGGCGTCTGACCCCCGCTCCGCAGCAAAGAGGCTTAGGACCGCGATCGATGAGGCTTTAGCCAGCTAGTCATTTCGCTCCATCCATCCGAGAAGTATCGCCATCATCCGAGGATCAGAGATCAACTGATGCTCCCCCGCGGCAAGGGTATGGGCTTCCGCGGTCACGCCAGAAACAGTTAAAAACTCTCTGAGACCAGCGTCAGACACGATTTCGTCGTCACGGCCATGTATCACGAGCCACTGTTTTGATCCAATCAATTCGGCCGATTTGGCAGGATTCAGTTCTTCCAACTCCTTGGACCATAGATCTATCTCCGATGACTTCGCTGGCACCCTGATCCCGACAGAATGGGCTCGACGCGCAAGCAGCTGTGGCCTTTCGGCATACGCGGCCAGGTCGAAAACTGGTGAAATGGTCGCCACGCCCCTTGCGGACTCGAACCGTGATGCAACGTATAGGCATAATGCCGCAGCGAAATCGTAGCCAAACAGCAGCACCGATTTAGCCTGGTCGGAGTCGATTAGATATTTGATCGCGGACTCCAAATCGCTGCACCAATTCATGGGCGAAAATCTGCCAGCTGATCCGTCAATTCCAGAGCAAAGAAGTGAGAGGACTGTCCATCCAGATTGGTTGGCGATTCTCTCCACAAATTCCTTGTGAAATAAGTCAGTTCCAGCTACAGGCTGAGCGACAGGCATCCCGAAATTCAGGATAAGAGTCTGGCCTCCCTGCCCTGAATGCTTAGCCTTGGGGCTGCTCTGGGAAAGATAGCCAAGGAGGCTTCCCTGATTTCCTTCGATCTCCACTTCCAATTTTGACCTCTCCAGGTTTCGAGATTAACGGCTGGTCATTGGGCTTGCTGTAGGCCACCCCTGAAATGTCGCACCAGTTGCGGTTCGCAGCGGCCTAGCAAATGCCAGGCGCTAGATGCCAATGGCCTGCGCGAGCTTTTCCCTATAAAATGCGGGCGAGCCAAACATGATCTCAGAGGACTTCGCCCTCTTGAAATAAAGATGGGCGTCATGTTCCCATGTGAAGCCGATACCGCCATGAATCTGAATATTTTCTGCCGCGGCCGAAAAATACGCTTCAGAACAGAACGCCTTGGCCAAGTAAGCCACGGCCGGCAACTCGCCTGGGTCATTGTCCACAACCCAGCTGCCATAATAAGCAGCTGATTTAGCCGACTCGACATCGACCAGCATGTCCGCGCATTTGTGTTTAATGGCTTGAAAAGACCCAATAGGCCTACCAAACTGGTTCCTCGTTTTTGCATACTCAACCGCCATTTCAAGTACGCGTTGGGCACCTCCAACCTGCTCGGATGCCAGAGATATCAATGCTTTGGCCAGCATTCCCTGGTAATAGGAAGATCCGTCGCCAGCTGAGCCGATCAGCCTGGCCGGTGTGGAGTCAAAGGTCAAAGTGGCTAACTTTCTCGTTTGGTCTAGAGAAGATTGAAGCGTTTTACGCAAAGACGGATCTGAACCGTCGACAATGTAAAGGCCGGTACCCTCAGGATTAGATGCCAGAACAAGAACATGCGTTGCCGTAAGCCCATCTACCACATATGGTTTGGAACCGCTGATAGCCGCCTCGACTCCTCCGTTGGACATTGTGGCGATCTCATCGATCGACCAGTCGGATTGCGACTCACTTGCTGCCACGGCTAGCCGAACCTCGCCGGAAGCCACCAAGGGGAGATACGTTGAGCATGCAGCTTCATCTCCGCTCTCGAGCATGAGATTCACACCCAGGGCAACGGTGGAGAAATAGGGCGCGCAAAGCAATGCCCTTCCCATCTCTTCAAAAACTATGCCAAGCTCAACCTGCCCAAAGCCCAGCCCTCCGAATTTCTCCGGAATTGTAACCCCCGTTAGGCCAAGCTGATTTGCCATCTGGTTCCATACGTCCGGATCGAAACCTTCATCAGTCTCCATCAACCGCCTAACTTCAGAGACCGGTGACTTGTCCTGAAGAAAGCGGCGAACTGAACGCCTGAATTCTTCCTGTTCCTCATTGAAGGCGAAATTCACTTCAGCTCCCATGCCGACTAAAACTTTACTTACCATCTCTCAGGATGGTTAATGCTTGACTTCCTCCCCCTCCGAAAGAGAGGGGTTTTCCGATCGGCGGCGAATCATGCCGCTTTTTCTTCCAGGAGTTGGCGCTCCGCCGGGCCGCTGCGCACAAGCGCGCACGGTCTCCCTATGCGTCCTGCGACCGCAAACACCTCGGCGAGAATGTCCATTACTTC
>JAJYFX010000066.1 GCA_021785315.1 Actinomycetes bacterium
TGCTCCCAGACCGAAGTGGAGAATCGATTGCCAAAGAAATACGAAGCCGGTCTGATGTGCCGATCCTGATGCTCACCGCCAAGGCATCAGAAGATGAGCGCGTCAATGGTCTTGCGCTCGGTGCAGACGATTATCTGATTAAGCCGTTCAGCCCCCGCGAGCTAGTGGCCAGGGTGCGTGCGGTCCTCCGCCGGACCCAGGGCACTGAGGTGCCTTTGGTGGAGACACTGAAGTTCGACAACGGGACCCTTGAGATCGACACTGTGTCCCATGAAGTGCGGTATCTGGGCAATCCGGTTGATCTGACACCCAACGAATATATGCTTCTTTTAACACTTGCCCGCTATCCCGGCCGGGTTTACTCCCGCTTCGAGCTGATCAACCACGTGCAGGGATATGACTACGATGGCTATGACCGGACTATCGATGCCCACGTAAAGAACCTGAGAAAAAAGATCGAATCAGATTCTCGGCACCCGCGCTATATAGAAACCGTTTTCGGAGCAGGCTATCGAATGAGAAAGACGTCGACCGATAAGTGAAGGTACCGGGTCTTCGTGTCCGATTCGCCTTTTCCCTGGTTGCTGTAGCTATTCTTGCAGTTGTACTGGCGGCCATGATTGGAAACCTGGGGCTTGCTTCGAGGCTTAATCAAGAGGCTCAAGCCCGTCTGACGAACTCTGCTGTACATGTAGCTGACATTGCCGCTGTAGCCTATACTGCCACTGGTACCTGGAATTCCAGCGCCACCGCAGAGCTGAGCCACGTCGCTGCCTTGGACAACCTTCGCATTGCGATTCAGCGTGCCAATGGCAAACAAATCCCGATTGGACCTCTGCCGACTGGAGCCACAGCCAGCGCAGACGTGATTGTCAAGGGACAACCCGTGGCTACTGTAGTAATTTCCTCAGCCGGAGGAGGCCTGCTGACATCGGAGGAGCAGCAACTTCGGGACTCTCTGGATCAGCTTCATCTGATAGCGGCAGGAATTGCAGCCTTGGCAGCGCTGGTCCTCGGTTTGTTTCTCGCCCAGACTCTCTCCAAACCGCTCCGGCATATTCGAACGGTTGCCGAACGCCTGGAACACGGGGAACTCGAAGCCAGAGTTGAGCTCGGGAACGAACCGGAGATGAGGGCAGTCGGGCGCGCGCTCAATCGCCTGGCAGAAACCCTTGCACACGAAGAGGAGCTACGCAAGGAAGGGGTGGCGGACCTCGCCCATGAACTCCGGACTCCCACCAACGGCCTGCTTCTACGCATTGAGGCAGCTCAAGACCGGGTGCTACCATTTGAGGAGAATCTGAGCGCCATGCACACAGAAGCCCTCCGGCTTTCCCATCTGCTCGACGATCTGTCCCGCCTAACCGATGCCGAAAGACCAGGAATGCTATTGAGAAAAGAGCCTCTCAACCTTGCTGTTGTGGCTCAAGGTGTTGCTGAGTCATTCGTACCCCGCTTTGACGATACCAATATCAAATTAGCCACCCACTATCAACCAGCATGGGTGCTTGGTGATGCTAACCGTATTGAACAGGTGGTCTCTAATCTCTTGTCCAATGCATTGCGATATACGGAACCTGGTGGTCAGGTCACCCTGGTGGTCAGCCGTTCGGATACCGATGCAGTACTCGAAGTTTCTGACACCGGAATTGGAATCGCTGCTGAAAATCTACTCCATATTTTCACCCGCTTTTGGCGTGAGGACCCTTCACGCTCCCGCCAGACCGGTGGTTCCGGAATTGGCCTGGCAATTGTCCACGAACTGGTACGTGCGCACGAGGGACGCATTGACGTCGACAGCAACGTCGGCCAAGGCTCGCGCTTTCGAGTTATGTTCCCAGCAATAGTTGAACAGCCGGATGTAGTTCCCAAGGGATTCCAAGCACCGGACGCACGATAGCCCAGGGCGGCTGACCACTTATTTGTACGGCGCAATACCAATCAGTCTGACTATTTTCATAAACCCTTCATCAGATCTTCGCAGTTGTCCGCCATTGTTTATTAACCAAAGACAAAGGGGGTGCAGCAAAAGCGAAGGACCATTCATAATTTCTACGTCCGAATTCCCGACCCAAATTCTTGTGGAGTTGTCGATGTTGGGCACTGATGGTTTTAGGTAACCGCCCAGGCGTGATCTCCTGGCCCATCGCGACAGAGCACAACGCCGAAAACCAGACGAGTCGGATACTTGCTTTTTCGGCCAATCCGTCATTGCGAGGGGCTGGTTTCCCAACTTCGTGTCACATCCGTTATCGATTAGTAGTCAACAACAATAGGAGCAGCAATCTTGTTCAAATTGAAATGGAAGATGCCTCAATCTCAACACTCACATTCGACCCTGGGGCAGGAAGTGACCGTAACCGTACGCGGTGGCTATAACCCCGACACCGTACGCAGCGAGGTAGGCCAGCCTCTCCGCATTGTATTTCTCCGCAAAGAGTCAGCGCCCTGCTCCGAGCAGGTAGTGTTCCCAGACTTTGGTAAAAGCCTTACCCTTCCCGAGGGTAAGAGAGTCTCTGTCGATCTGCTTCCCTCCGAACCTGGGATCTACAGCTTTCACTGTGCAATGAACTTGCTTCAGGGGGAACTTATTATTTCCCCCTGTAAGAAATAGAGAAAAATGGTTAAGGTGCTTGAACGTTAGATACCGATGAAACGCCGGCGAAATCAGGAAACTGCAAGAACTAAGAGCTGTGCTGAACAATCATTTTCTGATGGTGTGAAGAACGCCAGCTCCCGCGAATTGATGAGTCGCTCTAACAAAGCTCGCACTTTCAGCACATCCCTACCTCACTAAATACGAGAACACGAGACGATGACTTCCCAAACCACGCATTCCATCTTCAAATCAAAGCGGCAAGGCCCCAAACAGGCGGTGCAGAAAAACGATCCGATACAGATCACTACTGGCGACAAGTCACCTCCGCTTCAGATCATGAGCCTGAACTGCGAAAGTATAGACACAGCTGGCCCACAGGCACTTGCGGTCACCTACTGGCTTGATTCCTACGAAATTGCCAAGGCCGGCCCTCTGACGATTCGTTTCGATGGCCACCGTAACACGGCACATGCAAATCGGACTCCAGAGGACATCTTCACCGTCTTTGAATCGGTAGACGTCGTGCCTGATAGCGGCCCAATATCCATTACCGCACACATCGAAAATATTCAGTCTGGAGCCTGGACCGTCATGGCGCAACCGCTGGACAGCAGAAACCCCGGCAGTGCTGTAGTTGCGAATACACAACCTGGACGGGAAAGCAAAGAAAAGATCTCCAGTTCTGGTCAGACAACATTTGCGCCCTTTGCCTCCCTACTTGCTCCTGGAGTCCATCCCTGGGCATGGCCGGTGCTTGTAAGCCTCGGTGTTGTGACAGCTTTCATAGTTCAAGCACTGCTTGCCAGCTACCTGAAAATCCCAAGATGGCCTCTATTTGGACTGTCCACTGTCTCAAGCGTAAGTGGCCTTTTGGGAGCAAAAATCTATTATGGAATCACTCAGTACATGAAAGGCCAGCGAGGCTTGCGCAATCTGTTGTCAGGTGCTTGCATCCAAGGATTCATTCTTGGCGCAGTGATGACTTTGGTTTCTGGTGCCCTAATGTTCGACCTGCCCACTGGCTCTGTACTGGATTTGACCGCACCAGCCCTAATGTTCGCAATGGCAGTAGGTCGCTATGGATGTATTTTTGGAGGATGCTGTGTAGGTAAACCAACCTCCTCTCGTTGGGGAATATGGTCGTCGGACCGCAGAGTAGGTTTACGCCGTATTCCGGTACAAATACTCGAATCGACCGTTGCACTACTCGTGGGAATCATGTCGCTGTACGCGGTCTTATACCTGAAACCGGTCCCTAATGGCACCGTCTTTGTCGGTTCCATTGCCATATACACACTTTCTCGACAACTCTTATTTCCGCTACGCGACCAACGTCGCCAAACAGCCAAAGGCCGCCTAGTGGTTACGTTGGCGTGTTTAGGGGCGCTTCTTCTCGACTTGGTCGCCGTCATCACGCTGAACTGAACAGCCAAGTAGCAAAATCATCATGGGAGAGGTTACCAATCAAATTAATGGACCAGGCAGTCAGTTTGTGGCGGTGTTTTGACAGTCCTTTTACTCCGATAGCAGATAATCAACCTGTTCAGAATTGCAATTTGTGGAGGTAATGTGAAATCTTGTACCCAAGATAAAGCATACCTGGCGAACGGGCTCTACCGAATTTGATCGGCGTCCATCAATCGGTTTGCACCACTCAAGACTGGTGCGAAGCTGTCCGATTTCAATGAAACAGTCTCCTTGGTGTCGGCTTTGGTGTTTTACTCTACTTGCACCAGAGATGCTCTTTTCGCAACTCAACGATTTGTGTAACACGTGAAATTTGGAAAGGTGCAGAATCCTTCATCAAATCTTCGTATCTCTCGCCCATGATCTGTGGGTAACTCATCCAAGGGAGGAGGCAAGGCTTGAACAGCGCATCACTTATCTGCACACTATTTATCGGAGGCTTGTTTGTGACGATGTTGGCTATGTTGAGGAGTCAATCACATGATCTTGGCAGTGGCGGTTTCAGGGACCACGAGCATGTGTCATCAGGAGGGTACCATCGTATTGGTGAGAGACAAGAAGATGACGAAGGATGGTTGGTAGATAAAACAACTCGTTAATAAGCATCCGTCAGGGAAGTTCTCCTAGCTGGAACTCATTGCTCTCTCACATAGCAGTGTTCGGAATTCGGTGCTAGAAATCCCTCTTATTTTTTTCATAAATATATCAAGCCTCGAAGATATTGAGCACCGTGACAAATAGATACGTGGGGCGTCAAGTTGTTGATGCTAAAACCAGCAATGCGTAAAGCGATAAGGAGAGTGCGGTGGCAACTACGACTGACTTGGTCTGCGGCATGGAGGTTGACGAATCCACTGCCGTAGGCAGCATAAACCATGAAAGCACCATCTACTACTTTTGTTCCAAGTCCTGCTTGGAGCTGTTCCAGGCTGACTCCGACAAGTACACCAATTGCGATCGATAGCAGTTTGTCAACGTGGCAACTGACGAAAGTGTTTTGCACCTTATGGAAGCTGGTTTGTTTCAGGACTTTGGCTACAAAGGGCTAAGCCAGACTAGCACTATCCCAAGGTTTATTCAGGCAGGGCGTGTGGCCTAGCGCCCTAGTTCTCATGCACCCTGCCTGAATAACTCAGCTTGCGACCGTTGCGACATTTGGCAGCCGTACACGGAAACAGGTGAAGGAGTAGGACACGAGGCATATAAGACAAGCTTGAAAATCGAAAAGAAACGGGAGATTGAGATTATTTTCTGGGATCCGCATAGGTGGATGGTCAGAGTCGGATCAGCTGGCACGCCAGTTGTTGTCTCAGCAGTTTTACCAGGAAACACATTCGGGCGATCACCAGAGACAATTGACAGGCCACTAGCCACAATCGACTAACGGTGATACTGAATTGATGCGTTGCGATACTCGGTGCCGTTATGAATGCCAGGCAGAGCGGAAAGTGCGAAGTTCCTTCTCTTCCAGTCGGCGCCACTGTGATGATTGCCATAGCCATGTAGGACTAAGGGCACGGACACTTGGTTAACATCCGAGTTCAGCCAACAGGCTATCTCGAGATGCGCCATCCTCCACCCCAAGGAGGCCAATATGAGATCTAAAAACGTAGCGAATTTATTAGGAGCAGTAGTACTAGTTTGCGGAGTAACTTTCTCGGCAAGTGTAGGGCGTCGTAGGGGTCCAGGCTGATGGCAGACCATCTGTCTGGATCTAACTATTCCGGGATCAATGGTAACGGCGCCATAGGATTGGTTGGACCGAAGTTTAGCAAAATGGCTGCGAACCAACTTGCAAATGAAGTCCCGACCAACTCCGTTGTGAACCGAGGCGCTGATACGGCCACCTTTCATGATGCCTCTGTCTCTTTTGCAGCCCTGGTGAGCGGATCAGTTGTTGGGATGTATTCCTTTGAGAACGCCAACCTTGCTAACCCAACCGTTACTGTGCCAGTAGGTTCCGGGATGAATGTAGAGGTAGTCAATGCTGACGGTGACACGCCACATGGTCTGGAGATACCCGCGCAAAGGGAGTCATCGCCAGGGTTGGCGATGATGACCGGCATCCCTTCATTTAGTGGTTCCATACTCTGGTTTCTCGGTACCGTGATCTCTCTTCGGGAATACCAAAGGGGAACATCGGATTCACTATCAGTACATCGGGCGCATATCGGTATCCATATCCTTCCCCCCGGTCATGCCACTAAGGCCATGGCGGATTCATTAATAGTCGCTACTTAGCGGCTTCGAGGAACACTGATGATAAGAAATCCTATACAAAGCCAGTGGGACCGACATGTTGAGTACTGCATACATGCACTTGGGGTTGCCTATCTGACATCAGATGCCAATGATTGTTCTCATTGTTCTCACCGCCGCCTTTACCACAAGGATTTTCGCCGTCAGGAAATTAATGTTTTCTTCGTCTCCAAGGTGGCGTCATGCGAAGGCTGCTGGAGCCCTTCGAAAACATACCGTGATGAGCGCGGAGTTATCGTGAAGGTCCGAAATGTCAGCTAAACGACGAGTTGTGGCTCAGCTGTTGTATCGGGGGGCTGGGCTATTCGTTGTGAGATGGTGGGCCCTGGGGTTGGCATTTGTCGTTTTGCACCCTTTCTGCCAAGCTGCGTCTCCGCTTGCATCTGGATACGCTAGCGAATGCGTAAAGGATCCTTGCGCCCCAGTGCTCAATTGTTGTTGAGTGAGCGGATGATGACATGATCTTGGGGGTAATGCCACTCTGGTTCAGCGAAGTAGTTCTGGCTGTCGTCTTCACCGCCTGGGACATCCAGCGGGACTCCCCGAGGCAGCCGTGATGAGGTTGGGGCTTTGTGGTTTTCGCGGCAAGCGGCGGGCTGTTTGGTGCGCTGCCCTAGGCCCTTTCACGTCTGAACTGGTGCTCGGGGTACTCGCGAGTCTCGCGTGGCTGCGTATTGGCGCCTGGTATTGGTCTCGACGATGCACTTGTCGCGCCCCCCCCGGGGAATGGGATCGGCATAACTGGTGGTAGCTGCCACTCCGGACCCCTTTCATCTGCCTGCAGGCCTCGACTGAGGTGCGGAGCATATCATCGGTTTCGCCTTCTGGTGGACGGTCTTCCAGGCACTGTTCATGCGGTACATCGCTGGCTCTAACGGGCGTGCGCTTCGTGGCATGTTTCTACCAGAGATGTTCCTGATGAATGCGGTTATGAATACCTTGGCTGCAGGCAGCGTGCCATGGGCAGGGGAGGTTGGCGGCGGCTAGCAGTCCCTGAAACCTGGTGTTTTGGTTCGTCATGTCGATTGCACACTCAGCGCTGGAACCTTCCTTTCCTACCCCGTTTACTGAAGGCTGGTTGCCTGGGGACTCAAGTGCGGGAAGAAACGACAATACCCAGAGGAACGGCTTCTCCGCTGGCCAAAGGCCAGGGTCCCGTCGGCCCGGCTCAGATTTATGATAACCACAATAGCCACAACGAGGAGGCCGTCGACGACGAGTCTACGGGTCAATCGTATGGTAAGGCGGGCCTGTGGTGACCGATCCTCGGAGTCACGCGATGCACGAACATGTCGTGCCTCTCGTCCGCCATCCCAATCGAGTCCATCGCGACTCCAACTGGTGGTGCTGCCCGGAGTGGTAATAGCCGGCATGACTGTGAGCCTTTTTGGCACCTGAAGTGGATCCTGTAATATTCCAATCCGGGATTCGTGAACGTAGCGTGAATTGTCGACCATCGCATCGAGATCTCGTCAATTCCCCGAGAGCGCCAATTCGTACACGGGGAGGAAAGGGAGCAAGATGGCGTTTATTGGCTGGCCCGGCCGAAATCTGCGCTGATCCTGTCTAAAGTGGTTAACGTTGTCTTAGCCACCCCACCCCGGGTGGGGTTAGTGTCTGAGGTGAAGGTCTAATGATACCTGAATACAA
>JAJYFX010000067.1 GCA_021785315.1 Actinomycetes bacterium
CTTCTGAACCTTGGCATTGGTTCCTTTTCACTGGCATCCTAGCCCCAGCCTTTGCCCTGTTTTTAGTTGCAATAGCGGTATTGTCCTCACTTTTATGGAAGAAACCGGTCGCCGCTCTTTTGACCACTGCGATCTCCTTTGGAGCCGTGGCGCTAGCAGTTACAAGCACCTATCCAACATTACTGAGCCCAAAGACAATCATTTCCGGCGCAGGGATCCCTCTGTCCTTGCCACAAGGGTCCCTTGGTGTAGGTGCAACGTCGGTAACCAAAAATGGAGTGAGGTTATCGAGCACGTACACCAATCAGGTACTGAGCACCTGCAATCAACAAGCAATGGGCAGGTTTAATGGAGTCCAGTCGAACCAAACGGGTGGTATTGCGGGAGTTTCTTCTCCCTCAACGTTCAATCCGAGCACATATACGAGCTGCTTAGAATCGCACGACCTATACACACTCATAAGCTATCAGCCGCCATTCCGCTTCTGGGAGCTGCAGTGGATTTATGCCGGTGCCACCTTGGGTGCCACAGCTGTAATTGTTGCTTTATCGTTCATGTTCGTAAATAGGATTGACATCTAAAACGATTTAATATCTTTGGTATCTGTTGGCCCAGGCCACAGCGCCGACTAGCTCGCCGCCATCGTACTTGAAATCTTGCACTAAACCCTGGGGTTGGCAGGCTTGCAACCTCGCTGGTTACTGCGATTGGGAGTTAGAAAGGGTGATACCTCATCACATTTAGGAGCAACGCGCTGCGCGAATGCTCAGATCTCGGTAGATAGTTATGTTTGAGTAAGTTCCAGATCTTTCAGATCCGGTAATTTCAATTCTGCTCAATTGATGCCTTCTATCGCCTTCCACGTGCGTCCACCATCAATCGTTCTCAGCAGGTAGGGATGATTTACACAGTTCTGTTTGAATCCGGTACATGAGGTTGTCGCTCCCAGAGACAGTGCATTTTTTGAATCAATAAGAGTCATGCTGCCTGGATTGGCGGCAAAACCAGTCGGGGTAACCCTCATCCAGGTGTTTCCCCCATCGGTTGACTCATACAGCAAGTTCTGGTTGAAAGGAGCCAGCCAGATGTTGTTACCTGATACGGCGATTACCGGAAGGGCGCTCGAACCAGAGGCAACTCCGATTGATGAATCAGCAGAATGATACGTCGCACCGCCATCCGTACTCACGTACAAAGCCATTATTGATGAACCCAGCGATGATGGAGTGGCTTGCGCCTTGGTTAGAGCCAGTGGAAGGTAGATATTTTGGCCATCTGCCACTGGCGTTCCAATTTTAGTTTCTTGAAAGCGCTGGCTGTTGATATCCGGTCCTGACCAGGTCTGACCACCGTCAGAGCTGTAGTAGAGCTTCCTATCCTCGCCATCGTCCTGCGCTACTACATCCTGGTTGTTGAGAAAGATGACAGTGCCTGACCCGAACGCGACGGACGTCGAAGGCAAAGGACGTTGTACGAACGTCGATCCAGACCGTACAAAAAGGTTAGAGCTGACTCCCACATTGGCGCCGCCGCGTTCAAGGAGCACCGAGGTGGGACCAGGGCCTACGGAGATCACCCCACGTGGTGGTGGCTGTGTGGCTTCAAAACTAGGCCAGGAAGGACTAAGTGCCACTTTGGTCCAAGATGACCGAGAGTTTTTTTTGCCCCAAACATCTAAGCCGGTAGCTGTTCCGTTTGAGGCTGTGAGCCAGACCTCGCCGCTTGGCGTAATTGCAATATCTGATATTGAAGTTGCAGCAGGCAGAGCGACGGAAGTCCAGTTGGTACCTCCATCGGAGGACATATCGATGCTTGATTGCTTGAGCTCCCACACCGTAGAGCCGTCAAAGCCCTGTGCTTCTGCTGCACCACCTGCAGATCCAGACACGGACGATCCGAAGTTATGTGTCGGCGAAGTTCCAGGTGCCTGGATCGAACTCGATGAGCGAGCCCCTGATCGATCCGAACCTTGCGCCTGAGCGGCACCGCAGGCCGTCAGCCCAAACAGAGCCATCCCTGAGAGAGCGACGATGCTTGTACGACGCAACATGTTCATATTCCTCGCGAGTCGGCCAAACACATTGTAGGCATTTAAAAGATAACCATTTGAAAAGCCGCAATTGGCCGATTGGTAAAAAGCCTATTCTTGTTGGATCGAGACCAATGGGTGCTGGTTCTCGCCAGGATATTTTGTGGTTGATGCCATAAAAGAGGCTGCGGATCCAGCGCGTGGAGAACTCAGTCCGATAGATTCATTCGGTCAAGTCAGTCTCTCTTGTGGCCTGAAGCCTGTAGCGTAATCTCCCATAACGTGACGGAGAAAGCTTAGGAAATCATTGCAAATCGGGTCTTGCCTACGCCGCGAAAGGTATTCAATGCGCGAAAGCAAATTAGCAGTGCTGCTTCTTGGAGCGGCGGTCGCCCTTGCCGGCTGTGGAACGACTGCAGCTCAGGTAAAGCAAAGCCCAAATATTGTAGCGGCTAACGTGGCTGGACTAGTCCCTTGGATCGATAGGCCGTCTCAGGTGCCTCCATTCTCTTCGCCAATTCCAGCTGCGATACCCCAAACAAATGCGCCTCCCTGTAAAGCCGCAGAGCTAGCGTTTGTGAATTCTGGTCCTTCGCAACTTACCGGTGATCACGGTATTATTCTTGAACTGCGCAATATAGGGTCTGCCTCCTGTCTTTTGTCAGGAACGCCCAAGGTTGTCGCAGAGGGAACCGGACTGCCTAACATAACTGCTACGAACCGACCGATGATCTTCTTTGGACAGGAAGCAGATACACCGCCAGGGGAGGTAGTGTTCCTATTCATCGGTGTTTCAGCCGCCTGTGCAACGACAGGTCAAAGCTCCCCAATTTACAATACCTTGGATATCTATTACCCCTTGGGCGGGGAACTGGTGGTCCACGGCCTAAGTCTTGACAATTATTGCGGTATGGCAACCACGCCATTTTATTCCGTGAAGCCTGGGCCGCAATATCCGAACCCGCCAACTGCGAATCTGGTTCCTATCCTGAAACTCCCTGCGATGGTCAAGGCGGGCTCCACTCTGACTTACGAGGTGGACGTCTCCAATCCACTTGACAAGCCGGTTGAGCTGTCACCTTGCCCCATCTACATGGAGTATTCAAGCTTTAGAATCAGTTTTCTTTATCATCTCAACTGCAGCTCAGTTCATTCAATAGCGCCACATGGCGAGGTGCGATACCAAATGAAGATGGCCATTCCCGCCGGCGCTCCTCTTGGCGAGGCGTCGATCCACTGGGTATTTTTTGGACCAGGCAATGTGGGAAACGGACAACTAAAGATTCAGTGAACGATCATTCATCGGTAGCGATCGTCACACAATAATGAACTGCACCAAGGGGCCTGAAGGATTCCAACTGCAACTTCTGCTGAATCTGACACGCTGCACGGTACACCGCTAAGAACGACAGCTATAGGTCAAGTTCTGGTCCAATCCATGCAAGGAACGCCGAGTACACTTCGATTGGCCAGGCGATGTATTATTCTGCACAGAAACTTCGCGACCATGACCAACCAATCGCGCCATGGCATCGTAGAAGAGCTTTGATCCTCAAATCAATCAGATCCCGGAGCTACCATATACTTTGGCACCAGGACAAGGGCATATGCCGTTGTACTCCTACCACGAGTTCGGTTTTTCATTACGGTTGGTTGGGAGGCCTATGGTACTGGCGGGCTTGTGGGTTGGGTCAACTTCCTCGAAATGTCGCATAACCAGGTGAAGAAAGCCCCATAGCAATTCCCAATGTATGCCAGAAACTCGGTGATTGCTCGACCCACCGGATTGCCGAACACCTCTGACCAACGTGCACCCACTCATGTCAACCAGCACCTCCGGGAATGCCCGGTCACCAGCAGAGAATGCCAGATGGTAAGTTATCGCGCGGCCCGCAGGGCAACTGATGGTACCATGAGTTGGCATTTTCGGCAGTACACAAAGGGCTCTAGCCACATTTCTTACCGACGTGGCATTTGAGACAACGACATTGGGGGGAAACGAAAAGCGCAGGTTGGTCTGAGGGAACATGCTTCGACTGATCGTCAGATGGTCCAAACTGGCAATAGAACTGCAAAGTGATGGATCAGACGTCGACGATCCTTGCGATGAGGTCTGGGTACCTGCTGTTTGCGAACTGCCGCAGGCAGCCAGAAGCAAAGACCCGATGAGCACAGCGATAATGGGCCCAGCTTTGCAATGATTTTTTAGAGACTTCAGAAATGTAAGCACGGTTATTAGCTGATCTGGACGGTATCTGAGAAGGGTAACTTCAATAGCAGTGTCACCAAGGATACAACAAAAGCCAAGCCTATCTCTTCCACAAAACACCAATTTACGTGGAGAAATAGAATTGGATACCATCGATTCGACGGTCGCCGTTTGGGCGCTAGATGTCGTGAACCCACTGTCACTGCAATTATGGCTGTAATCCCGATAAGACAAACGGCGAATCTTGCCGCGGTGAGCTTTCTCTTTGAGAGTCTAAAGCATCCCATGTAGATCACCTATCCATCCCACCATCTGTCTCTCTAACTTGGCTCGCGAGATTGGGCCTTGGTGATGTTTTGATCGGTGCTCTTCTACCAGCCCCTTTTCGGGTTCTGACAGTATTGGGTTTCGTCTCAATATTGGAGTAGAGCCCAATGTCTTGTCTCCGATCAACCTTAGAGTGGGCGAAGCAGGCTAGCCTAGCGTGAACTTAACTAGAACTGCATGGGGAACAGTTTCGCTATGAGATCTTTCAGGAAACCGATCACCGTCGTTGTCGTGATGCTTCCATTGGTACTTGCGAGCTGTTCGTCGAATTCGGCAAGCTCCTCACCTACAACAACCACGTCGGTTACGACAACGACTCTGAGTCCAGCCGAGACGACCACTACATCAAAGTCTGGTCTCGTGCCAGCAATGTATGCTCCCGACCCCAAGGTCACGGTTACCCCTTCGCGTAACCTCAAAGATGGCCAGAAAGTCGTCGTCTCCGTCACCGGCTTTGACTCGGGTGGGAAGTTCTTTATTTCTGAGTGCGCAAGCGCATCTGATGCGAACAGCGCAGGGTGCGGTCCGGGGTTGCCAGCTCAGCCATTCGGAGTAATCAACAATACCCAGGGCGTTGGTAGCTACCCGTTTGGCGTCAGCACAACGGCCGCCGCAAAACCAAACGGCACAGCGACTGTGCAGTGCACCAACCAGTGCGTGATCGTGGCCACTGTCGGGATTGGCTATGGATTCGCATATGCGCCGATTGAATTTGGAAATGAGTAGGGGGTGACCCCCTACGGCGATACCGCCGGACATCCTACGGAGCCGGAGGTGATATCTGCTATCTGGGGGATTGTCGGCGGCTGATTGACTTCAGCCGACAGGTAGCCGGCAAGCGTGCCGCTTGATGTCTTGACAAACCAGCTTCCGCCTTGTGCCGCAGAAGTGGTGAGTGCTAATCCGTATAGCTGTTGGGCCTGAGCTAAAGTGTCGCCGATTTTGAGCCCTTTGGTAGTTTTGACGTTCAAGACCTCATTGTTCTTGCCGTTGGCTGATCCCGTGTTTGCTGCTCCCGTAGCGTAACCCACGAAGGTTCCATGATCGAAATAAATCACGATGCCGGGAAACTGAAGATAGGCATCAACGGTGCAGTTTGTCGTCGGTGTTGGCTCTGCAGTCATTGGTGGCCCAAGGACTTTCTCAAGATCTGTAATTGCGGCAGCTTCCGACTGGCCGAAAACGGCATTGCCAAAGCCGTTGCCACGCAAGATGACCGGGCCTGATATTGCTGGAGACTGCACTATGTCCGGTTGGGCTGGAATCGATTCGGTTATCGTTGGAGGCGTAACGACAGAGGTTGTTGTCGATGATGACCGGATCGTTGAAGTTGTAGTAGAATCCGTAATTGATCTGGCCGAACTCGTCGAGCCGCATGCGGCAAGCGTTGCTGCCGCCGCAATGAATATGCCTGCGGTACCCATTGCTCTACTCATTGCTTGCTTGGCACCCCCGCAGCGCTCCGACTCTTTGTAATACAACCCTAGCCCTTGGCCGGGAGCGGATTTGGTCTTTTGACTGTCAAGAAAACGGACATTCGCGCGGGGCGGGCAGGGGTGTGGCGGAGCGGCTGGGAAACCTTCAGTTCAAAAGTTCCAAAAATCTGAACAAAAATCTCTAAAACCTCCTCCACTAACCCTTAGTGAAACCCCCACCAGCTCGTATGCAACTCTCTCATCCACAACCCCCAAAAAACAACAACAAAAGCACGGGCACGGTGATTCTCTGGAATAGTCCAAAAGGTACACGGTCTTAAGCACCTCCAACGATCTTTGTTTGCGGGTCACGCCTAATCACTCGACTGTTCCAATCTCATCGTCTCGAGTGGGGTTGCTGAGATTGGAACAGTCGAAATTGTTAGGCAGCCCCACTTTTTCTCGAGTTCATGAAAGAACGTCTGCTGGTAGTCGCGCGTTATTATGTTTGGGTCACGCCTGAGGGCGGAGGCGGTTGACCAACCCCGCCCGGTGGAGAATACGGAGGCGGTGCTGGACCTTGCGCTCCAGCATGCCGCTGAGCCGGATGAGATGGTTGCTCGTGAGCACCTAGTGCTCACGGAGGAGCGCGAGTAGGCACCGGTCGGCGCCCAGGAGCGTGCCTCTCGGCACCGCCACTGGATTGGCCGGGATCGAGTCAAGCGAGAGATGAACACAGATCGTCAGCGACGGCCCGCGCGACCGAACCGTCGCTGACGTGCGATTTCGGAACATGATGCCGTGCCCAGCCGTCCGAGCAAGCGTCTCGAACGAAGACGGAGACTTCGATCGAGACGCGAGGTCAAGACCTCAGCGGAAGATTTCTTGAACTTTTACCCCGACAGCCGCAACTCCGCGCGACCCGGCAAGTTTCAGCGGCAGGAGCCCTACGGGAGGTTTTCGATCATCTACAGGAGCTGCTCGCGGCGGAAGCCGGCGACCAGCCAGTTGTAGACCTCGTTCACGCGCTCGAGCGTGCGCTTGCGTTCCTCCTGCGCGCGGCGGTCTTCTTGGGGCAGGCTCGCAAGCGGCTCATAGGAAACAGCGGCCATGCCGGCGAGCATCCCCGCCTCGGCTTTATTGCGATCGAGCGCTTCGGCAAAGAGGCCGATCTCCCGCGCGCGGGCTTCGCTTGCGGCGAGTGCGCTTTCCTCGTGCGCTTTCGCCTGCGCGAGGTCGAGGATGCGGTGACGCAGTTCGCGCCCGGTCTCGTCGTGTGCCGTGAGCGCTTCGCGCGCGCGCGCGAGCGCGAGGTGTGCCGCCTCAAGCGCTCCGGCAAGCTCGGCGTCCTTTGCGAGGAGCGCAGCCCGCTCGTTCTCAAGCGCTTCGGCGGCTTGCTCTTCCTCCGCCAGGAGATCATCGGCGGGTGCGGCGAAACGGCTGACGAAAAGCTTGACCAGCCTCCCCACCGAGTCGAGTGCGGCGCGTAGCCCCTCGGGCGTCGCCGCTTCGCCTGTCTGCCTTTCCACTTCCTGCGCAAGCGCGAGCAAGTCCTCGCGCGGCACTTTCGCATAGGGCTCGCGCGCGACACGCGCATTGCGTTCTTTGACTGCGGCAAGCGCTCCCTCGACGCGCCCGAGCTCGCGCGCAAGGCTCCCCCGCTCGCCGCCGAGACGCTCGGCCTCGCGCTCATCCCTGCGCACTTGCTCGAGCCGCTTTGTCCCCTCGGCGTCAGTGGTCGCGCGCTCTTCTATGAGCGCGAGCTCGGCGGAAGCCGCCGCAAGCCGCTCGGCGGCAGCCTGCTTCTCTCGCGCGACGCGCTCTTTCTCTTGTGCGAGGTAGGCGTCGTCTATCGCGAAATAGGTCTGCGCGAGCTCGATGAGTTCGGCGCGCAGGCTGTCGGCGCGCTCGAGCTTCTTTACCTGCTTCTCGAGGAAGCGCAGATGCGGCGCGAGCTCGCGCCGGAGCGAA
>JAJYFX010000068.1 GCA_021785315.1 Actinomycetes bacterium
GGGATCTCGGGAACCTGTCGCGCAGCGCGCCACTTCCCAAGTACGCCTGGCAGCGATCCCGCCAAAAAAAGACGGTTCAGTGGCCGCCGGAGTCGCGCGGCAATCTGCTGGATCAAATCGAATCTGCCTCCAGTATTCAAGGCAAGAGCCATCAATCGAAATGACACTTCCTCCGACTTTGATTTATGGCCGTCAGAGATCACCTTCTCGCGCAGATGCACCAGAACCCGGGGAATATCGATGCGCACTGGGCAAACTTCGTAACACGCGCCACAGAGCGTCGAGGCCCAGGGGAGCGAAAGTGAAGCTTCGGTAGCAAACAGTTGAGGCGAGAGAATCGCCCCGATGGGGCCGGGGTAGACCGAACCATAGGCGTGGCCGCCGGATCTCTCATAAACTGGGCAAACGTTTAGGCAAGCCGAACACCGTATGCATCTCAAGGCTTGGCGACCCACCGGATCAGCTAAAACGTGAGACCTACGGTTGTCGAGAATCACCAGATGAAATTCCTCTGGTCCGTCGCCTGCATGAACACCGGTCCAGGTTGAAGTGTACGGATTCATCCGCTCGCCCGTAGAGGAGCGCGGCAACAGTTCCAGGAACACGGCAAGGTCATCCAGCTTGGGAAGCACTTTTTCAATACCCATCACGCTTATCAGTACTTTCGGAAGCGTGAGGCACATGCGCCCATTGCCCTCGGACTCGACGATGCAAACCGTGCCAGTCTCCGCCACCGCGAAATTCACTCCGGAAACTGCCACTTTGGTGGAAAGAAACTTCTGTCTCAGATAAAGCCGGGAAGCCTCCGCCAGCTCAGCAGGCCCATCGCCTAAAACCTTTCCCTTTGAGATGGTATTTTCAAAAAGTTCCTTAATTTCAGACCGGCTCTTATGGATTGCAGGTACGAGTATGTGGGACGGTTTGTCATGGGCAAGCTGGACAATCAGCTCAGCCAGGTCAGTCTCAAAAGCGCTGACACCGTGATTTGCGAGATACTCGTTTAGGTGCAGCTCATCCGTTGTGAGTGATTTGACCTTGATGACTTCGCTCTCGCCGTGTCCCTGAATCAGCGAAAGGATGATCCGGTTGGCCTCTGAGGAGTCCGAAGCCCAGTGGACGATTCCACCAACTTTTGTCACCGATTCTTCGAGCTGGAGCAGGTATTCATCAAGGCTTGAGAGCACCTCGTCCTTGATCCGTTCGCCCGTTCTCCTCAGCTCCTCCCAATCCTGCTTTTCTCCCACCACTTTGGCGCGCTTTTCCCTGATTGCTGACGTCGCTGATTTCAGGTTTGCTCGCAGCTGGCTATTGTTGATCTGTTCAATCGACGCAAATGGAAACCCAGTCTTTGCTTTTGCCATCTCAGATTCCACCCCCGTCCATGCCCTGGGCAAGAACTTCTGCAAGATGCATCACAGAAATGCCGGTACCGTTTCTACGCAGAGCACCAGATATGTGCATCAGGCAAGAGTTGTCGACAGCCACCACGGTCTCTGCTCTCGCATTTAGAATGCTCGCCGTTTTGTCTGCAAGCATCGCGGTTGACATGGCAGAATTCTTGACGGAAAACGTGCCGCCAAAACCACAGCATTGCTCCGCACGCGGAAGTTCCACCAGCTCCAGTCCTTTCACTGCTCCCAAAAGCTCGATCGCGGAGTTATAAATGTGCAGGGACCTCAAAGAATGGCAGGTCGGATGATAGCCAACCTTGTGCGGATAGTACGCTCCGACGTCTGTAACCCCCAGCACCCCGGTCAGGTATTCGGAGAATTCAAAAACCTTTGGAACCAGCTCTTCGGTTCTTGAAATAAGTTCGTTGTCCTGCGTCCGAGAGGCAAGCTCTAGATAATGCTCGCGAACCATCGCGGTGCACGACGCAGAGAGTGCCACCACCTCATCGGAGCCGCTAAAACTTTCGACAAAATGCTTGACAAGCGAAACGGCCATCGGGGCGTATCCGGTGTTGAAATGAATTTGGCCGCAACAGGTTTGTTCATCAGGAAATCTAACATTGACATTTAAGTTGTTTAAGACCTTGACTGCGGCACGAGCTGTCTTGGGAAACATCATGTCATTGAAACAGGAAACAAATAGCGATACGGTGCGGGTCATAGGAACCTCGACTTCTCCTAGCGCTTACGATGAACACTACTCCGGCCAGAAAACAATGCGTATCCAAGACTCTACATTCTACGGTATGGCATTTGCCCGGGTTCTTCCGAACGTAGAGCCCAAATCGCATAAGGCCATGACATAGCGAGGTCAACGCCGCTCGAGATTCGACCATTGGTCAAAAATGGACCTTATCCATCATCCCACGGTGATCAGGCGACCCAAATCCAAATAGTTCATCAGGTCGGATAACTGCTGGGTCAGAATGATGAATCTATCCAACGCAAGCAAGATCCCAAAGAATATCAGGAGTAGGGACGATATCGTGGTGATTGCGGAAAAATGCCGCTTGACCCAGCTAAATGTACCTTCCAGTTTCGAAAGTCCCAACCCCGCTGCCAAAAACGGAACGCCGAGTCCTAGGGAATAGGCAGCCAATAGCAGCCCGCCTTTTAGCGCTTGACCTTGCGTAGCAGCGACGGCCAGGACGGATGACAGTATCGGCCCAATACACGGAGTCCATCCGAATCCAAATGCCATACCTGCAACAGGTGCGGCAAAAGGTCCCATTGCCCCCAATTTAGGCCAATACCTCTTCTCTGAATAGAGTATGGGAATCCGAAGATATTGTGAAGCCAGAAGAACACTTCCCATAACAATCAAAATTATCCCCGAGATTCGGGTCAGGGCAATTCGATCAGAGTATAAGGCTTTCCCAACTGACGTCGCAGCAAGCCCAAGCAGGATGAATACTGCGGAAAATCCGACAATGAAAAGTAGCGTCGTTCGAAGAGTTCTAGCTGTTCTTGCCAGCGACATCTTGTCGCCTTTTAGCTCGGCCACATCGATGCCGGTCACTACTGAAAGATAGGCGGGAACCAGAGGAAGCACGCAAGGCGAAAGAAATGAGATTATTCCACCACCAAATGCAATCAGGTACCCAGCAGCAAACGACATAACTACACTTTAGCAACGGAGCTCGTGAAATTATTGAGCACGCGGCACCTGGCGCCTTGTTCAAAGGAGCGGCTGATGAATGACATCCGCAGAGCACTTCTGATAGTGGATGTGCAAAATGACTTTTGCGAAGGCGGATCGCTTGAGGTCAAGGGTGGCGGGCAAATCGCCCACCGAATCACCGAATATCTGCGCAGACTGTCCAACAAATATGACCTCGTCGTCGCGAGCAAGGATAACCATCGGCGGCCTGCGGATCATTTCTCCGCCCATCCTGATTTCATAGGCACCTGGCCTCCGCACTGCGTGGCAGGAACTGCTGGAAGTGAGTTCCACCCCGCATTAGACACAAGCTATATAGATCAAATTGTGCTCAAAGGCGAGTATCGGGGTGCCTATTCCGCGTTCGAAGGGAGCACGCAAACCAATCAGTCCCTGCTCGAACTGCTCGAAAGCAGAGAGATTGAAGCAGTGGACATCTGCGGGATAGCTACCGACTACTGCGTATCGCAAAGCGCAGTCGATTCGTTGGATTACGGCTTTCCGACCAGGATCCTGCTCGATCTTGTCACCGGTGTATCAGAAGAACGCTCCTTGGACGCGCTGGAAGATCTACAGAATAGGGGAGCGGACCTCGATTATTCAACGAATCAATAGATTGCGGCGCGCCGGGCCGAAATATGAGGCGTTGTTTCAAACTCTCCGAAAGCTCAAAATGCTGAGTCTCTTCGAGCAACAGCAAGACTTGTTTTATCATGGATCACCAGTTGCTTAAACGACTGCATGAAGGAGGCACCCAGTTGCGCGTGGACATCGTTGGTTGCGCAGGATCGTATCCTGCTCCCGGTTCGGCTTGCTCTAGCTACCTAGTGCGCTCAGGACAGGCTTCGATACTCTTTGACGCCGGCAACGGCTCTCTGGCTAACCTCTACCCGTTGGTCAACCCCGCCGCGCTGGATGCGATAATTATTAGTCACGGCCACGTGGACCACTTTGCTGACGTCGTCGGAATCTACCACTACCTCAAATATGCCAGTCCACCGAGAAGCCCGATTCCCGTATTTAGCACCGGCGATGCTTTGAAAAAACTTGCGCGCCTGATAACTCCAGGAGGGATCGACCCCGGGGTTTTCTCGATCAACACCGTCAATCCCGGCGACCGTATCGCCATAGACAGCCTGAATCTCCAGTTTTTTCGCGCCAGCCACCCAGTGCCAACTTTGGTCACCCGCGTGTCTGACGGCTCATCGTCACTGTGCTACGGAGCCGACGGGGACTATAGCGAAGGCCTGGCGGCCGCATCCGACCACGTTGACCTTTTGCTGGGAGAGTCGACATGGGTGGAGCGCGACCAGAGTTTTCCCAAAGGTCTCCACTTGGATGCGAAGTCCCTTGCAACGCTTGCCCATAGTGCGGGCGTCAAAACGCTCGCCATAACTCACATCGCCTATCCAGGGGATAAGGGAAAGATCCTGAGAATCGTTCGTGAGAACTTCACCGGCGTTTCTCAATTAGCCGAGATTGGTGCCACGTTTGAGATCTAGAGTCCGCAGCCGCAAAACTAAAGCTGAGCCGACGTCGCACCCAGGTTGGCCAGAATTTAGTATGTACATCAACGGATGACCAAGGAGAGCGATTTGGGCCATAGCACACAGTCTCAGGACCGAATAGTCACGCTCCCAAACCTCATCACTACGATTCGCATCTTGATGATCCCCGTATTTGTATTTCTCGGCTGGGGTCGAAGCCATCTGATATGGAGCGGCCTGTTTCTGGGAATAATCGGCGCGACGGATTGGATTGACGGTTACCTGGCCAGAAGGCTTCACCAGACCTCAACCCTTGGCAAGGTGATTGACCCATCCGCTGACCGGCTTTTGCTCATTGCAGCTGGCATTGTTGCCTTCCACCAGGATTTGATCCCAACATGGCTTCTGATTGTCATATTTGCTAGGGAGATTGCCGTGTCTGCGGTGGTGGGAACCGTCGCGCTTAAATATAAGACGCGGCTTGACGTGGTATATTACGGCAAGGCTGGAACACTACTAATGATGTTCGGCCTGCCATTCTTTGTTTTTGCGGGAGCAAAAACCGATTACGTAAACTACTTTACGGTGCTTGGCTATGTGTTCATGATTCCGGGGCTTGCGATTTTATTTCTCGCATTGGCAAGCTACAGCCGGAAATTGCTTTCGATTCATTTGTCCTCTAGGAACTAGACACCGAAGCTGGTCCAAGGGCGCTTAAATCTGGGTTTAATACATACTTCTGTCTTGTTCCAACGTTAAAAGTAGTAACGTTTTATACATGTCACAACCAGAAAACCTGCTGTTCACAAGCGATCATGAATGGGTGCGAGTGGAAGGAAAGACTGTCGTAATTGGGATTACTGATTATGCTCAGGATGCACTTGGTGACGTGGTCTTCGTACAACTTCCGACACCCAATGACATTGTCAGCGCCAGCAGCACGCTGAGCGAAGTCGAGTCGACGAAATCTGTTTCAGACATTTACGCACCAGTTTCGGGTACCGTAATCACGGTCAATAACACCCTCACAACCAATCCGGAACTGATAAATTCTTCTCCCTACGGCGAAGGCTGGATTGCCGTGCTGGAGATGTCTGACCCCGGGGAATTGAACCAACTGCTCTCACCGAAAGACTATCAAGAGCTCATAGAGAAGTAGTCTTGCAATTCGTTGGCAATCCGTTATTTTCGAGATTTAAATTGTTGAGGGGCAGGTGACTTTGGAGAGTTTCGATAATGCGAATCCTGCTGCTCAAGTCGTTTCACCCATTTATCTTCATTGCGTGCCCTAATGTGCAGGTCGGAAATCCCTTATCAGCTTTGACACTTTGCCAAAAGTTCGACAACGCTTAATAGACCGGTCTTCTTGGTACCCACTAGATAAAGGCTCCGCCACACAGATTAACTTGCAGGTAGTAACGACGGATATCCAGCAGCAGAAATTACAGGTAAGCGACTTACCGCCCGAAAATTAGTGGACTTAGATAACAAACGCGAGTAATCTTTAGTGCTTAACCCTAAGGTTTAGGTTGCGAGAAATGGTGTAATCCAAGTGCAGTGCAGTAATTGCGGATACATGAATCCAAGCGACGCAAATTTTTGTTCATCGTGCGGCAGGCCAGTGAACGACGACGACGACACGGGCACCTTGGCGTCGGTCGAGCCAGCAATTGATGCCGTGGACGAGTTTGTCGACCATGCCATTCTGCTCGCGCCCGCCGATCAGGTTGTTCTTGTCGTCAAAGGCGGACCCAGTTCCGGCACTTACTTTGTGCTGGAGAGGGAAGTAACCCGAGTTGGACGCCATCCAGACTCTGACATCTTTCTCGACGACATCACGGTCTCAAGGCGGCACGCTGAATTCATGATCCGCAAAGAAGAGTATTTCGTCGTAGACGCTGGCTCCCTTAACGGAACCTATGTCAATAAGCAAAGGATTGACCAGGCAAAGCTCGTTACCGGCGACGAAGTGCAAATTGGAAAATACAAACTTATTTTCGTCGCGCCGTCACGGGAGGGTGGCACAAGTGGGCGATAGGGGCTACAGGTCAATCGGCGAAACCCTCGATTTCATCAAAGGGGAATTCCCAGAGGTCACCATCTCGAAGATCAGGTTCCTAGAAACACAGGGGCTAATCGCGCCAGAGCGAACGACAAATGGCTATAGAAAATTTTACGCTCATGACATCGAAAGGCTCACCTTCGTACTGCGACAGCAGAGAGAGCAATTCCTGCCGCTCAAAGTGATCAAGGATCGAATCACCGAGAAGGAGCCGGGAGTCTTCGTTCTCGATCCAAGCAAAGGTCGATTTGCCAAGTACCAGCGATCTAAAAGCTCCAAATTTGAAAAGGATATCTTTGGGGACCCGCTGGATGAAAGCGCCAATCAGGCCCGCCGAAATCAAGCTAATCGTAAAGTAGAGGCTAAGGGTAGTTCCGTCCACGAAACGGGTTCGGCTCATAGCCAGCCTGGCCACGCAGCGATGCCAATTTCTGCTGGTCCTGCGGAAGGACGAAGCACCGCTACGGTGAATACTCGTACTGAACCAAGACCACCTGAAGCCAGCAAGCTCAACGCCGTGTCGCAGCATATCGCTCCAAATGATGCCGGTGTTCCTGCCACACAAAGCGGTTCACTGGCGGACAAACTGCCTGCGGCAAAACGGCCCCGATTGTTCGCCCTGCCATCTGCCTCCGCCCTAGCCGAAAAGCTAGAAGAGGCGCGGGCGCTCCATGACAGATTGGACGAGACCGACGAAAGCCAAGAGTCGGCGAATGACGCCGCAGAGTCCGGGTTTCCGAAGAATTCGTTTACGGCCCGAAATATTGCAGAACTTGCAGATTTGAGCCTGGTCCAGGTCGAAGACTTGACAACCTTCGGCCTCTTGAACCCAACTTCAGTGCGCGGTCAGCAGATATATTGCGCCGCGGATCTAGAACTCGCTTCGCTAGCCAAGGAATTCGCAAGATTTGGACTAGAAGCAAGACATCTAAAAATGTACCGAGTGTCGGCCGAAAGAGAAGCGTCTTTTCTCGAACAGGTAATTCTGCCGATCCTGGCGAATAAGTCCTCCAAATCTCGCAATCGTGCCGAGACCGCTCTTACGCAGTTGGGAGAATTAGGAGCCCAGTTCAGAACGCTGCTATTGGAACGGGCGATCGAAAAAATCCTGCAGTCTTAAATCCTGTTTTTACTTCCGAGCTATTCATCTTTAAAGCTGATTAGGTTTATAGTTAGAAATAGGTGATCAAAGATCATAAAGGGCTGAAGCTGATTTTTGGGAACAGGCCTCAGCGCCAGAACTGTTGGCTGGAGGTGAGC
>JAJYFX010000069.1 GCA_021785315.1 Actinomycetes bacterium
TCTCAGATTCGTCTCCAGCAGATCTCGCTTCTCCTCCACAACAAAGATCTGGTCGACATCGCGGGCAAAATCACGAGCTAATTCCTTGTCGAACGGATAAGGCATACCATAGACGAGAACGGTAATTCCCAGCCGCTCGAGCGCATTGCCCTCCAAACCAAGGCTGCGCATTGCCGCTCTCAAATCGCCGAAACTCTTTCCGGTCGTTACGATCCCGATCCTTGCTTGAGCCTTTGCGCCGATTCGGTAATTGAGACCGTTTGCCCGGGCATACCTGATTGCCGCGCGGTGCCGTCCTGTATGCAGCTCGCGCTCCTGCTCTATCGTGGTTCCGGGGAAGAATTTGAAGTTTGGCCGGTAGGAGTAGGAATCACCGTTATCCACCACAGACTGGCTCGCGCTCGCAGCCACGTCGAATGTTGAACCAGAATCGCAAAGGGCGGTTGGCAGCTTAAGCGCGACCCAACATCTGCTGGCACGAGAAAGCCCTATTGCTTGCAATCCCAGAGTGTAAATCTCCTCCACCGTGGCTGGGGCAATAATCGGCATTGCGGCCGCGATAAATGCCTGATCTTGCTGAAAAGGCATAGTCGAGCTAGATGCTTCATGATCCTCGCCGGACAGGATCACCACAGCTCCGTTACGACTAGTTCCAGCAAAGTTGCCGTGCTTGAGCGCGTCACCGCTTCTGTCCGCCCCGGGGCCCTTTCCGTACCACAGTCCAACCACGCCATCGAATCTCTCGTGGGGAAAGTCGTCCAGCATCTGGGTACCCATAAGCGCGGTGGCTGCACGCTCCTCGCTCGACGCAGGGAAGTGGATGATTCCGTGTTGATCCAGAATTGATGAGGCTCGCTCAAGCTGAAGATCGTAACCTGCGAGCGGAGAGCCGGGATAGCCGGTTATGAATACACCCGTCTTCAGGCCTTTAGCGCGATCCCTGCGTACCTGCTCTAGTGGCAATCGGACCAGTGCCGTGATACCGCTGAAGTAGAAGGTTCCCTCTTGCGCAACAAGCCGCTCGTCAAGGTCAATCCTGCCGATACCGCTTCCGCTCACGTCCTGCTCACTCTTTGGCATACCATACTCCCCCAGCAACGAACCATACGCCGCGTCCACCCAGACGGCCTCGAGCGCGTACGGAACTGAAATGTTCATGCGCGAAAACGTTCATTAAGACTTCAACCCTCACGGAAGAGCCCTGGCATCAAACCCACACGGCTCCACAATCTTCCGCATAATGGACAATACCTGCTGATCTGATCAGCATATCGAATCTCTTTGTACCTATCAGCCAATCAGTTAGATTTTCGCTCTGCCCGAAACTCCATCGGTTGGGGCCATGTCACCAAAGGTCCGAGCGCTCTAGCGCTTGTGAACGCATATCAGCCGTTTCACATATGCGACATCGAGCGCAAGCCGGGCATCCGTTATCCACAGCTGATCGCCTACTAATTATTTCTACGCTTCTCGCGGATTCGTCGACCGTGTTGCTCGGTAGAGCAGGAATATCGACGCGAAATAATCGATCATCACCGGCGTAAGTTCCCTTTGGACGAGACACTCCCCGCAAGAATTCGCGCCAGTGACGATTCAGGCATCCAACACGCCTTTCATCTCATTCAGATTCCGCTTTGAACGTTACCCATCCCGCTCCAAAGGGCTACAAGTCCGGAATCAACGATGCCGCGACGGCTTCCGGCAGACCGACTTCAGGCAAAATTGATTCTCAACCCCTTCCTGAAACTTTGCCCTTAGTCAAGGCGTTCACCAGCTTATCGATCCCTACTTCGCAATTGGCCACGTCGAAAGAAGCTCGATTACTTCTTCTATAAATTGGGCACTGAGCTCCATCAGCTGTACCTCAGACAAAGGCTCCACTGGATGGGGAACAGCGACGTATCGATACCCAGGAACTCCCTGAAATTGCGCCATGGCCTCGGCTGCTCCTCGAAAGGCATTGGTGCATACAACTACCGTCGGAACTCCAGCTCTCTCCAAAAATATGCCGTCAGCCAAACTGGCTGCGCTGCATGACCCTCAGTCGCCCACCCCAGCGATAACGACATCGCACGCTTCGCGTATCCGCTGTACCAAAGCCTCATCAACTGAGTCGCCGAACACCGGTTTCACAAAGGTATTGACCTGGCTCAGGCCAACTCGGTCGGCAAGTCGATATCCGAAGGCCTTTAAAAGCCCTGCCGCATTGGGTTTACCGTTATCTAGCAAACCCAGCCGCACTCCCGATAACGAGGCCGGGCGTGTAGCCAACCTAAAACTTTGAGGCTTCTTGGCGTTTTCCGTCGATTCCGCAACTTCCGAAATGCTGTCTTCGCTTTTCATGCCGGCATCCTCTCGCTTCTCTTGATTTTCTATGTAATTCGCTCCAGGCACCTGAACTCGAGATCGATCAGTAGATAACACTCCTCATTCACCTAGCCTTAGTCTTCAGAGTAATTCGCAACGGATAGTGCAACGCCCGGCGAAGCTGCAACCGGTCCGCGCCTACCGCCGTGAAACTACAAATCCAAACCTTACTTCCCTGGTCACAGGCACCTGTATCAGGTGCGCTCAGTTCCGAATTAGTCAATCAGGCTTCTTCTCCAGTTGACGTTATGCTAGGATTCTCTCGACCGCTCCATGATTATTCGGAGACATTGCGCAAAGGAGGCTCGAATGACCGAGTCGCCCACAACTATTTTCAAGACAGCACGCGACCTGCTCTTCACCCATGCTACCGACTACGACAAAGCCAGCAAGGCATTCGCCTGGCCTCAGTTCCGAGAGTTCAACTGGGCTCTCGACTGGTTCGACGTGATCGCCCAGAACAACGACAAACCTGGTTTATGGATCGTCGAGGAGGACGGCAGCGAAAACTCACGAAGCTTTGCTGAACTTTCTTTACGCTCAAATCAGGTCGCCAATTGGCTGCGAGAACATGACATGAAGCGGGGCGATCGTGTTTTAGTCATGCTAGGCAACCAGCTTGAGCTATGGGAGACCTTGCTCGCTATCATGAAACTGGGTGCGATAATGATTCCTGCCAGCACTCTCCTTCAGACCGACGACCTGCTTGACCGCGTCGAAAGGGGCCAGGTCCGCCATGTAATCGTCCGCGGCGAAGACACCCGGAAATTTAACGGAGTCCCGGGCAATTTCACCCGAATCGCAGTCGGCCCCGCCACTGAAGAGTGGCTCGATTACAATGAGTCCGAAAAGGCCGGAACCAACTTCGCGCCTGATGGAATTACCAAGCCATCCGACGCGCTAATGCTCTACTTCACCTCCGGCACGACCGGCAAACCAAAGCTTGTCGAGCATACCCATGTTTCTTACCCTGTGGGCCATCTCTCGACCATGTATTGGATCGGGCTGCGTCCTGGTGATGTCCACTGCAACATCTCCTCGCCGGGCTGGGCAAAACATGCTTGGAGCAGTGTCTTCGCACCGTGGAACGCGCAAGCTACAATTCTGGTTTACAACTATGAACGATTTTCGGCGTCATCGCTGCTTGACGTACTAGTACGAACTAAAGTCACCACATTTTGCGCTCCGCCTACGGTGTGGCGGATGTTCATACAAGAAAACTTGGCAGCTTGGACAATTAATCTCCGAGAAGCCGTCTCGGCCGGTGAGCCACTCAATCCCGAGGTGATTGATCAGGTCCAGAGGAGCTGGAACCTCACTGTTCGCGACGGTTATGGTCAAACTGAAACAACAGCCCAGATCGGAAACACCCCCGGGCAACCCTTGAAGCCCGGGTCAATGGGCCGTCCGCTGCCGGGCTACGTGGTAGAACTCCTCGATCCCGTGAGTGGCGAAACTTCGCTCGAAGGAGAGATCTGTCTCCATCTCGATGAACGGCCGCTTGGCTTGATGACTGGTTATCGTGACAATGCAAAGGGCGAGTCGGGAACTGCGTCGTCTGGCTACTACCACACAGGTGATGTCGCCGCACGGGATTCCGATGGTTATCTCACTTATATCGGGCGCGCCGACGACGTGTTCAAGGCTTCAGACTACAGAATTTCGCCTTTCGAGCTAGAGAGCGTGCTCATCGAACATCCCGCAGTGGCGGAGGCTGCTGTTGTACCGAGTCCGGATCCCGTGCGCGGCGCAGTTCCGAAGGCCTACATAGGCTTGGCAGTTGGCCAGACAGCAGATCAGGAAACAGCCTTTTCAATTCTGCAGTACGCCCGCACACATCTCGCACCTTTTAAGCGGATTCGCAGAATCGAATTTGCTGAGTTGCCAAAGACGATCTCCGGAAAGATCAGGCGAGTTGATCTACGGGCCCAGGAGAACGAGCGCCACCCGGGACCATCACTTTCCGAAGAGCGAGGCCCGAATGAGTATTGGGAAGACGATTTCCCTGATCTCAAAGCCTGACTGGGCAAAGGTCCCCCACCAGACATAGGTGCGGCCTTTAGACGGGAATTTGCATTGGAGAACAGACAGGCGGGAGATGCCCTCGGAAATACGTGATGGGGACAACCATCTGGAGCCTGGGAAGTTGGCGCCCAACGCCCTGTCACTCCTCGATTCAGTGATCATGGGAGTCGCTGGAGTTGCCCCTGCCTTTACAATCGCTGCCTCCACAGCTGCCCTGACTGCAACGGTGGGTCTCGGCGGACCATCCTCACTTTTGTACTGCGGAATCGCAATGTTTGGAATCGTGTGGGCCTTTCATTATCTCGGAACCCGGGAAGCAAGCGCGGGCGCAGCCTACACTTGGGTCAGCAATCTGCTCCACCCGGTCCTCGGCTATCTTGCTGGCTGGTCTATGGTCGTTTCGGCACTGATTTTCATGGTCGCTAGAACGCTGCCTGCAGGCTCGCTTGCGGTCGGACTCTTTTCTACTACTCTTGCCAACAACGTCCTAGTGGTTGGTACTGTAGGCGTTACCGTGTTTATCCTGGTCATCATCGCTGTTGGTCTAGGCGTGAAAATTGCTGCGAGGCTTCAGGTCCTGCTTTCCACCATTGAGCTGGCCGTGCTTTTTCTATTTGCGTTCCTCATGCTCCTCCATGGCACCCGCGTTCACAGCTTCAGCTGGACCTGGCTGAGTCCAACCATCTTTCACGGTTTCTCGGGCTTCTTTGCCGGCGCGCTCATTGCGGCGTTCTATTACTGGGGGTGGGACGTGACCGCGAATCTCGCCGAGGAGACCGCTCGGCCTCGACGCAACCCGGGACTCGGGGCTCTACTTGGGGTGGCAATCGTTTTCTGCCTTTTTGAGGTTTTCACGATCGGCAGCAACCTATTGCTTACCTCGCAGGAGGTCAAAGTCAACGCCAGCGATATCCTTGGAATCCTCGGGCAAATTGTTTGGCCCGGGCTTGGCGGCAAAGCGATCGTCGTGGCGGTGGTACTTTCAACCGTTGCGACTCTTGAGACAACCATAGTTCAAGTCACACGAACTCTATATGTAATGGGTCGCGACGGAACAGTGCCCAAACTATTGGGTCGAGTCCATCCCCGGTCGAAAACACCCATGCTGGCAACAGTGGTTGCCGGAATGATTCCCGTTCTTCTGTTATTTGGAGCGCTATTCATCGGGTCGGTGGAATCGATTCTCCAGGATGCAATCAACGCAGTCGGCCTTCAGATTGCCGTGTACTACTCCCTAGCAGGCTTTACTGTCGTTTTTGCCTACCGTCGGTCATTGCTAAAGTCCTTTCGCCTTTTCATTTTTGCTGGACTTTGGCCCCTGCTTGGAGCGGTGTTTATGGTGACCATGTTTTTTGTCACCATTCCTCGCCTCAATACTGCAACTCAGATTGTGGGCATCGGAACTCTTGCCATCGGCATCATACCTGCAACATTCTCCCGAAATCGCATACGGACCGAGCTTGCTTACCCAATCCTCCAGCCTGAAGTAGAAGAAGCACCGGAATAGCGGGTGCCGACAACAAGGCAACAGGTCCCAATAGAGTGCTTGATGACCTTGCCATTGTGGCGTGCTTTTTCAAGAGACGCACCTCCATGCGGCCTTGCCAAGCTCAACGGCACAGCTGACCGGCATTTTCTTTTCCTTCAGGTTCCCCGCGTCGACCGGCCCTGAGAACGTAGCATCGCAAGCTGTACATATCGGGCAATATCGCTTGGTGAAACTATCCCTACGAGATTGCCTGTGTCGTCGACAACTAGAGCCCTTCCGTCGAGCGAGGCCTCCATTCTCTGAAGCAACTCAGGAATTGGCTCACCAGGGGACCCTATCGGAACATCGGCAAGCGGACATGCGATGTCATGCAACCGGGTGGTACGTCTCAGATCGCCGGAAAGATGACGGATCCTATTTGTGGTTACGAGACCGTCCAGGCGCCCGTCCAGCGCGACCAACGGGTAGGAATTGAACCGGAAATGTTGAAGCTGGCTATCGAGCAGATCAGCAACCGTCGCGGTCGAATCAAAGGTGGCCGGATTGGGGGTCATGATGTCTCGAACGTGCACACCTGCCAACGAAGACCGCATTACTGCCGAATTTTGCTCCGAGTGCGCCGCCGACAAAAGAAACCAACCTAGGAATACCAGCCATAACCCGGCAAAAGCACCTCCGAAGAACTCCAGTATCCCCATCGCCACGAGAACGTAGCCGAGCACTTGACCGGCGCGTGCCGCCGTCGTGGCAGCGCGAAGGTGATCGCCGTTCCGATGCCACAGGTAGGCGCGAAGCACCCTGCCGCCGTCCAGCGGTGCTCCCGGCAGCATGTTGAACCCTGCGAGCATAACGTTCATCCACGCCAGCCAACCAAATGCAGATGCCATTGTGCTCCCGATCCCAAGAGCCAATAGAAAAAGCCGCATTAAACCGAAGATGACCGCAAATGCAAAGCTTGTTAAAGGCCCAGCTACAGCTATCCGAAAATCAGCTCCCGAAGTCAGGGCTTCGCTTTCGAGTTCGGACACTCCGCCAAACAGCCAAAGGGTGATACGACGAACTCCAATGCCATTTCGCTTGGCGATTACGGAGTGCGATGCTTCATGAGCCAGCAGTGACACAAAAAACAATATGGTCGCAAATACTCCAACTGCCCAATAGACGATGGTGCTGGCGTGTGGGTCGTAACTTGGCAATACCAGCTCAGCCAATTCCCAGACAATTAATGCAAAGATTGCCAAAACGCTCCAGTTGACGCCAACTGGGATGCCGGAGATCTTGCCGAGCCGAATGTTTTGATCCATTCTAACTCCACTTCCGCTGCATAAATCTCACAGTCGAGCCTCCGCAGGGTTGCAGGCGATCACCCCTATTGTGGAGTGACGCGGGGCCCTCGATACGAGGCGCTAGAGCCATCACAGCATCGATGCAGGCCGATCCAGTTGCCACGCAACCATTTTGCCTTCCACTAGGAAGCTTAGCACCGCCATCCGTTTTCGAACCATCGACCAGAACGTGTAAAACCAAGACGCGCTTTGACAGCTTGCAGACCACCCTGACGGCGTAGCGGAAATTGGAACGCCCCACTGCCTCCGCTAAACCCAAGCGACCGCAGACCATTTCAACCACGACAGGAGGCCGTAGCACTAAACTTGAGAAGTCGCTGGCGTGGCTATTCAAACCGACCCGGCGAAGCGTCGCCATCGAAAAGGTACCCGCAATTGCGCTCGGTCAGGAACTAGAAGACTAATGACTTGATGGTCACCGGAATTGCCAAGGAAGGCTGCAGTGGCCGACCAATGTCGATGTAATCAAAATCCCACAGAGTGAGGCCGTCGACAACAACTATGTCCGCCATTACTTTCAGCTCGTCACGCAACATGCTTCCCAGACTCTTTCCCATATCCGCATCGAAAGTGAGGAGTACGGGATACCCTGCGGCAATCCTGCTCTCCAACCCTGCGACAACCGCTTTTGCCATTGCATGCAGCCTGTCATAGGAAAG
>JAJYFX010000070.1 GCA_021785315.1 Actinomycetes bacterium
GTCCTTTCGGCGTTGATTTTGCGGCAACGCTTGGATTCCCGCTGGTTCAAGAGGATAGCGATCTGGGTAAGTTTGGTTTTCATTGCTCTGGCAGTTCTGGTATTCCGCGGCCTTTTGGCAGCCGACTGGCACGCAGTATTTCTCGCCACGACCGGATTCATCGCACTCACCAGCGCCTGGGACAGCGTCTACTGGCTACGGGAACACCGGCATATATCTCCTCATCGCTACTTTCTGTGGTGGGGGCTTTTCTGGGCCGCGCTGCTGGTGATTTCCATTTCGCAGAATCTTGCGCTTTCCTGGCTTGCTCTGGAATTCTCCACCTTGGCATCGGGTGCGCTCATCATTGAAATGGGCGACCAGCATTCGCTCGAGGCTGCCTGGAAGTACATCGTCATAGCGTCGGTTGGCCTGGTCCTCGGCCTGATTGGAATCGTATTCATCTATGCGAGCCTGAAATTCCAAGGACTGGCATTGCATACGCTGGACTACAGCAATCTTCACGCCCAGTATGAAAATGTCGCGCCTATGGTCCGGCAGCTGGCCACCATATTCATTGTCAGCGGTTTTGGAACCAAAGCAGGATTGGTTCCCTTCCATACCTGGCTGCCGGATGCCCATTCAGAGGCCCCATCACCTGTCAGCGGCCTTCTATCGGGTATCTTGCTCGGCCTGTCGCTCTTCACAGTGGCTCAGTTTGTCAACGCGGTGCCGGTGCCAGCAGGAGCCTTCCTGGCAGGCTCTCAACTTCTGACAATATTCGGCGCCGTATCTCTTGTCGTGGGTTCTCTCGCGCTGCTTGTGCAACATGACATAAAGCGCCTGCTGGCCTACTCCTCGATTGAACAGGTCGGCATAATCGCCGTTGCTTTGGGCGTCGGAACCCGTGCGGCATTTTCTGCCGCTTTGCTGCAATTTGTCTTCCATGCCATAGTCAAATCGAGCCTATTTTATGGAGCCGGCCATCTGAGCGTCAGCTACGGGACCAAGCGCCTGGACGGTATCAACGGGCTGATTTCAAAGAGCAAGGCTGCCTCGTTTGGGTGGGCCTTGGGAATTCTGGCTTTAGCTGGCCTTCCGCCGCTAGGACTGGCTTATAGCGAATGGCTGATCATCGAACAATTATGGCTCCATCATTCGTACGTGGTTGTTTTCCTAGTCACCGGCGCGCTGACTCTGACCTTCGCGGCGCTGATCCACCATATGCTTCGGACTCTATGGTTCGACGACCAACCGGTGCATGGCGCCCTGCCAGGTAGGCACGATACGTCCGTGCAAGGGGCGATCTAATTGACGAATTTATGGAACCAAGAAAATCAGCTGCACAAGAACGCTGGACACGAACTTCTGACCCTTACAGCCGATCGCCGGGGCAACTTGAGAAGCGTTTGGCTTGACCCCGATGGCAATCGGCAATCCTATTTAGATCTTGAATTAACCGATGGGTGTTTCCCGTCGCTCGCCGCCTCGCTGCCTGAGACAGCCTGGGATGAGCGTGAAATCCACGATCTGTTCGGCTGGGTCCCAGTCGGACACCCAGATTTGCGGCCCCTGATTCGGACGCCTCGGTGGCCTCAAGATTTCCTTCCGCTTCGCGATGCGCAGCTGCCTTCAACCTGGCTCGACGCGGAACCGGATCTGCCAGCGCTTCAGGTTGAAGGAGACGGCGTAACCATAATGAAGGTCGGTCCCACGCACGCAGGCATTATCGAGTCGGGCCACTTCATATTCAGTATCATCGGAGAAAACATTCTCCATTTGGACGCCCATCTCTTTCAAAACCATCGGGGAATTGAAGCGCTGCTCGAAGGCAAGACGGTCTTTGAAGTAGCACCACTTGTGGCGCGGATCTGTGCCGCCGATACGGTATCCAACCAAACAAACTGGGCCTGCGCCGCTGAGGAATTAATTGGATTCATGCCCTCGGAGCAGATTCTCCTTCAGCGAATCATTCTGCTTGAAGCCGAAAGAGTCCTTAGCCATCTGAATGATTTGGCCCAGATACCTGCAGGCGTCGGATACCAGGTTGCCCACCAGCGCGCCTTAGCTATCAAAGAGCACTGGCAGCGCAGCCTGCAAGCCCTATTTGGCCATCGGTTCTTATTTGACACGGTGCACCCAGGTTCAGCGGCCTCGGCGCCGGCCGACCGTGTCTCGGATGCCGTCAACGAGTTGCGCAGACTTTGGGTGTCTTGGCGACAAGTGGCCACGGGACATCACGGCTTCACCAATCGCATGAAAGGAGTCGGCGCCACTCCCATCGACAAGGTTATTCGGTTGGGCGCACAGGGTGTGACTTCGCGCGCGGCCGGTAAATCATTCGATGCGCGACAGTCAATTCCGTGGTATCAGGAGTTGTTCGAAGGGCCTGCCATTCGCGCCACTGGCGACGTATACGCGCGATTCATGCTCCGGCTGGATGAGGTAGAAGCTTCGCTGAAAATCATGGAAAAGGCCGCAAAAATCTTAGGCAAAGCCGAGCCTCGAAATCAGCCGTTCGCTCCGCCGGAAGATATCGACGGAAGAGCGGTGGCATTCACGGAATCACCACATGGCCTCAACGTTCACGACATCTCTTTTTGCAAGGGGCGAGTTAGCAGATACCATGTCCGAGCCGCCACTTACAGAAACTGGCCGCTGCTGGCCCAAACGGTCGCGGGAAACGCGGTGGCTGATTTTCCGCTGATCAATAAAAGTTTCGAGCTCTGCTATAGCTGTACCGATCGCTAAAGGAAAGAGGCATCGAAAATGTCCAAACCTGTAAACTCCCTGCAAATTCGGCATGTCGGTGCGGGCAGCTGTAACGGATGCGAGCAAGAGCTGACCGCGCTTACCAGCCGCGACTACGATATGCAGCGATACGGCCTCGATATTGTGGCATCCCCGCGACACGCCGATGCAATGCTCATCACCGGTCCGGTGACCGACACCATGGCCCGGCCCGTTGAGCGAGTATGGGAGGCAGTTCCAGATCCAAAAATCCGTATCGCATTCGGCGACTGCGCCGCAGGCTGCGGGGTGTTCCAGAACAGCTACGCCAGCCACGGCGGTCTGACCGACCCGGATCTCACGATTCCCGGCTGCCCTCCGGAACCTGGCATTGCCCTGAGCCTGTTTCGAACCTGGATGGCTACTCATCGGTCCCAGGGGCTGGGATATATAGAAGACAATTCGAACTGAGAAAGATCGGCTCTAAAGAGTGTTTTCGCCTTTGCTCCAATGCCTGGGGCTCTCCTTACGCTAGCGCAGAGAGCCTGACTCGGTGACCTTCAACAAGCCGCATTAGGCTAAGTGTCCAGCGCCAAAACGCGCAGCGAGGCCACCTGGTTGGCGTCTCCGATGACAATCAGCACTTCACCTGCACGTATTTCAGCAGTCGGTGGCGGATTGGTCCTAAATGCGCCGCCCGAATCGCGCATGGCAAGCACCAGGGTTCCTGTCCGATCGTGTACCATGGCGCTGCGCAGAGTCTGCCCCGCCAGAGGCGACCCAGCGGATACTCGAATCTGCTCGAGCCGGAAATCCAGGCTGCCATCGTGCATGACAACGTCGAGAAATTCCGCCACATGGGGCTGTACCGCAAGTGCCGCCATTCTGGCTCCGCCGAGGTCCTGGGGATTGACCACACGATTGGCACCTGCCTGATGCAGTTTCGGAATAGCCTGTTCGCTCGCGGCGCGCGATACGATAAAAAGGTCCGGCCTCATTGACCTTCCCGTGAGCGTGACGTAAAGGTTGTCGGCGTCGGCATTGAGCGCGGTAACCAGGACGCGGGCACGATCAATGCCCGCACGGCGCAGAACGCTTTCGTCTGTGGCGTCGCCATGAACATGGATTCCCTCGACGGTAGCGATGCGTTCCGGTGAAGAATCGATCACAACTACTTCGGCGTGCGATGCCTTCAAGTTGTGATATATGGCTCGGCCCACTCGTCCCCACCCGCAAATGATGACATGCTGGTCCATCGCAGATATTTGTTGATCCATTCTTCGCCTCCGGAAACCGCCGCCTAGATAGCCTTCTACAAACGTCTCGATGAGCACGCTGAACGTATAGGCAGCGGTACTCACGCCCAGCAGAATCAAAATTATCGAAAATACCTGCTCGCTAGGCCCAAAATGATGGACCTCGCCATAACCGACCGTGGTCACGGTGATAACCGTCTCGAACAGGGCCTCGACGAAACTGAATCCGAATGCCATGTATCCGGCGGTGCCCGCTATTAGTATCGCGGTCAGTGCAAGCAGGCTGAGAGTCAGCCTGCGGGGCAGATTCAATTTGGATAGCCAGGCTACAGGACCTCTGCCCCTGCCGCTTCTTGACCATCTCCAATGACTCACTAAATTTCCTCAGTCTTTAATATTTGGGCGCTTCCCCGCTGAATCATCGTACATCAGCAATGCTCGATGGTTACAAAACAGGGAAATCTTGAACGACTAGCTCTCCCGGTCCCTTTCAGCAGCTTCGGACCGCAAGACCTTTGGGATTCTCGGAAGGGACTTGGTTGGGTAACGCCCCTTATGCTCGCTTTATGGGAGCAAGCGAGAGCAACAGCGTTTTTTCCCCCAAAGTAGGAAAGCGCACCGTGATCTCGGTTTTCTCTCCAGACCCTCTGGTGCCCGTGACGACGCCTTCGCCCCATTTGGCGTGAACAATATCGTCCCCCATTTTCAGATTCGCGAGATCGCTCGACAGCGGCTTCGAACCAAAACTGGAGGTCTTCGAGAAATCAAACTCCCGCGAACCTCCAGAACCCGGTTTGTCAAAAACTCCGCCGGTAAAGTATGAAAGCGATGAAACGCTTCGTTGGGGTGAAATGTCTTTAATCAGGGATGCGGGAATCTCATCCAAGAACCGGCTGGGCGGGTTAGCCAGACCCTCTCCCCACTGTCCCCTAAATCCCGCCAATGACAAGAAAAGCTTCTCTCGCGCTCTTGTGATGCCTACGTAACAGAGCCTCCGCTCCTCTTCGAGTTCCTGCGGATCGACCAGGGAGCGAGAGTGCGGAAAAATGCCGTCCTCCATGCCAGTCATAAACACCACCGGGAATTCAAGCCCCTTGGCCATGTGCAGCGTCATGAGTATTACGGTTGATTCAGGAACGTCTTCATCGGAAGCTGACACTAGCGCCACATCCTCCAGAAGATCCACTAGGGTTTCATGTTCTTCGCCAAGACGCATCAGTTCTTCGAGGTTCTCGATCCTGCCCAAAGCTTCGATGGATCGCTCGGCTTTAAGCTCAGCCATGTATCCCGAGCGATCCAGAACGAACTCCATCAGCTTTTTCAGTTCAAATCCATTTGAAACCATGTCCCTGGCTTGGGCTAGGAGCTCCAACACCTCTCTGATGCCTTGAAGCGCCTTCCCGCTCACTCCGGCTAGATCTGCCTGCATGAGTGCGTCAGAAAATAGGAGGTTGGCCATACCGGCGTAAAGGTCCACTTTTGCCACGGATGCATCGCCGACCCCGCGTTTGGGGACATTAAGAATCCGCCTCATTGAGACTTCATCCTGCATGTTATTGATCACTCGAAGGTAGGCAAGAATGTCCTTTATCTCTTTCCGGTCATAAAATCTAGTGCTGCCGATAACTCGATAAGGGATCGCGCGTCGAACGAACTCTTCCTCGATCACGCGAGATTGAGAGTTGGTGCGATAGAAAACTGCCACGTCAGAGAATGAATGAGAAGCCGAGGTCAATTCAATTATTTGAGATGCCAAAAACGAGGCCTCGTCACGGTCGCTTTGGGCCTTGTAGAGCCGGACCAGCTCGCCCTGCCCGCTGGACGACCACAAGTTCTTTTTAACTCTGGAGGCGTTGTTGGCTATAACTGCGTTTGCCGCATCCAAAATTGTCTGAGTGGAACGGTAGTTCTGCTCCAAGACCACTGTCTGCGCTTCAGGGAAAGACCTTTCAAACTCTAAAATATTGGTAATGTCCGCGCCGCGGAAGGCGTATACGCTCTGGTCGGAATCCCCAACGACAAATACGTTTCTCGACTGAGCTCCCAGCAGGGCAACTATTTGGTTCTGCACCTTGTTGGTATCTTGATACTCGTCAACGAGAAGATGCCGAAATCTCCGCTGGTAATAATCTAGAACGTTAGGATACTCTTCGAAAAGCTTTACCGTCATATTCAGCAGATCATCAAAATCCATTGCCGAAGATGCCAAAAGACGTCTCTGATATTCGGTGTAGACCTCGGCAATCTTGCGTTCAAAGATATTTCTGGCGGCCTCGGCATATTGCAGGTGGTTCACCAAATCTGCCTTCGACTGCGAAATGTGGTTCGCGAGTGACCTAGGCGGAAATCTCTTTGCGTCGAGGCCCAAATCCCTCGCGACATAACTGATCAACCGTGTGGAATCGGCCTGATCATAGATGGTAAAACTTGAACCAAAGCCTAGCGCCGTGGCGTGTTGCCTCAAAATACGCACGCAAGCCGAGTGAAATGTCGATACCCACATCTTCTCAGCCACGGGGCCTATCAAGCCCACCAAGCGGCCTCTCATTTCCGCGGCAGCCTTGTTGGTGAAGGTGATCGCCAGAATCTCGTGGTGTGAGATAGACATCGCGTCAATCAAGTAAGCGATACGCCGGGTCAGCACTCTCGTCTTGCCCGAACCGGCTCCCGCGACTACGACGAGCGGACCTTCGCCATGGGTCACTGCCGCCCTCTGGGCGGGATTTAGATCGGCGAGTGAAGAATCTAAAGACATAGGCCCGAACAACCTGCAGCCGACCCAAGTAAGTTAGCTGCTACTCCCATTCTATGGTACCGGGCGGTTTGGAGGTGATGTCGTACACTACCCTGTTCACTCCGGCAACTTCTGCAATGACCCTAGATGAAATTGATTCAAGGACCTCATAGGGCAGGCGGGCCCAATCGGCCGTCATTGCGTCATGAGAAGTCACGGCACGAAGCACGATCGGGTATGCGTAAGTCCTTTCGTCTCCCATGACCCCGACTGTCTTTATGGCTGGCAGCACAGCAAAACTTTGCCAGAGCGATCTGGTGAAGCCAGCATTTTCGATCTCTTCCTGTACGATGGCATCCGCCCGACGAAGGATCTCAACCCGCTCCGGAGTTACATCCCCGACGATGCGCACGGCTAAGCCAGGACCCGGGAATGGCTGTCTCCAAACTATTTTTTCCGGCAAGCCCAACTCTTTGCCAACAGCGCGCACTTCATCTTTGAACAGAAGCCTAAGAGGTTCGACGAGCTCGAAGTTCATGTCGTCTGGAAGTCCTCCGACGTTGTGATGAGACTTGATTTTGGCGGCATTCTTGGTGCCGGATTCGATGACATCCGGATACAAAGTCCCCTGGACCAGATACTTCGCACCCTTGATCTCCTGGGCGACGCCCTCAAAAACGCGAATGAAGGTGGCTCCTATGATCTTTCTTTTTTCCTCAGGATCTGTCACATCTTTGAGAAGCGAGAAAAACTTCTCGCTTGCATCGACCACTACGAGATCGATCTTGAACTGGTCCCTGAAGGTCTTCTCGACTGTTTCCCGCTCTCCATCGCGCATTAGCCCGGTGTCGACGAACACGCACACCAGCTGATCACCGACAGCTTCATGCACCAGCGCGGCAGCCACCGATGAATCGACTCCTCCGGACAGCGCGCAAATCACGCGTTCCGATCCAATCCTGCTTCTAAGTCTGGCCAGAGAATCCTCGATGATGGAGTAGCTGGTCCAGGATGCATCCGCGCCGACCGCGTCAGATAGGAAATTGCCGAGCAACTCTTGGCCAAACTCAGTGTGCCCAACTTCGGGGTGATACTGAACCCCATAAATCCCCCTTGAAGGATTCTCCATTACCGCCACCGGAGTGCTTGGAGTTGA
>JAJYFX010000071.1 GCA_021785315.1 Actinomycetes bacterium
TCTTGGCCATATCCAGCCCGGCGCACCTCATCCGCGATTCCCATGCGGCGGAAAATCTCCATAGTCCTTGCGTTGCACCGCTCCATTTTGGGCAGAAATGCAGGCTTTGGCCGCTTGTCAATAAGCATGCAGCGAACTCCGCGCTGGCCAAGATCAATTGAGAGAGTTAAGCCAACCGGGCCACCGCCGACTATTAGGACGTCAGTATCCCAACCATTCATGAATAATGTGTCCCCCCAAGAAGCTTTTCCGATATCAAGCGTAAATTGAACGCGTTTGCTATCAACAGATGATACAGTAGATCTTATTATACGACAATCCGGAGGTATCAGGGTGTCAGTCTCGACGGAAGGGACCGGCGAAAACACTCACAAGAGTGTTCAACGGCGCACAGGAGCGGAGAGCGCCCGAAGAGTGCTGCAGCTGATGCTGTGCTTCAATCGCCAAAATCATACCTACACGGCACGCCAGCTGGCTGACGAAGTTGGCATTCCACTGCCTAGCGTGCACCGTTATGTCGCTCTCCTGCGTGAAACTGGAATACTCATAGATCGGGGATCGGGAAGATACAGCCTGTCTCCAAGAATGATCCCGCTGGCGCAGGCTGCGAGATCCGCTGAGACGATGATTGAGTTTGCGGATCCGGTGATGAGGCGGCTCTCTTCAGAAACCGGCGAGAGCGTCATCCTGGTGCGCATGATAAACAACATGGCCACCTGCACTCACCGGATCGAATCACCTCGCCGACTTCGCATCTCTTATGAACCGGGACAGCTCGTTCCACTCCTGAGCGGAGCAAGTTCGCGTATTCTTCTCGGGTCGATGTCACCGCAGGCAAGGAAGGCGCACCTATCACACTTCCTCTTTATGGCAGATGGTGACCTTCGAAATCTGGACCGCATAGAGCAGGAAATTCAACAAGCCACAAAGAACGGCTGGGCCACCAGCTCATCCGAAATTGATGAGGGCGTGTGGGCTGCAGCCGCGCCAGTCAAGCACGGCAAAGAGATTGTCGCGAGCCTTTCCATACCCACGCCCTATTCAAGGGTCACGCCTGACTCTCAAAAAAGGCTGATTTCGCAAGTCACCGTAGCTGCCGCCGAGATAAGCAGCCTGATCTCAGCGATACATTAGACGACTTGGCGGCCCAATCTTGATCCTAAGGCAACCTTAAGGTTTTATGCAGTGAAATTTCGACAATCGCCTCTAGCTTGACTTTGATCCATGAATTATCACACAACGCATCAAGTGCCATCAACGAAAATGGCTGAAGGAGCAACCCCGTGAAGTGGTTTAGGCGGTTTGCCAAAAAGCGCTGGATATTTGCCTCTGTTATCGTGATCGCAGCCCTAGTCGCAGGGGGCTTCTACTACGCCAAGAGCAATAAAGCATCAACACCTCAATATGAAACTGTAGCCGCGAACCTAGGCAACATAAGTCAGACCATCACCATTTCCGGAACGATTGAGCCAGTAACGGATCTAGAGCTCAGCTTTGGAAGCACCGGATTAGTAAAAACCGTAACCGTCCAACCGGGCCAGTCGGTCAAAAGCGGGCAGCTGATGGCGGCACTCGACACAACTTCTTTACAAGCCCAGCTGGCACAAGCTCAAGCCTTGCTCTTGTCCGACGAAGCAAAGCTGGCAAGTGACGAAGGGGGTCCATCAGCCAGCGTCCAACAGTCTTCCCAAGCACAAATTGCCTCTGACCAAAATGCGCTTGCATCGGCAAAGCAGGCTCTGCTAGACACGCAGGCATCCAACCAAATCACCTTGACTCAGGCTCAAGTGGCTGTTAACCAGGCGCAAACTTCACTCGCAGAGGACCAGGCAACGCTGCTGCTCGATCAGCAGAGCTTCGCCAACTACCAGAAGCTCGTGATTCCCTCGTCAACAGCGACTAGCGCAGCCGTTACCGTAGAAGCGACTGCAGCCAATTACGACTTGCCAACCAGCCAAAACACCATTACCTCCGACCAGACTTTCCTGACCGCTGATCAGCTTTCTCTGAGCGAAGCGCAGGCAACCTTGGCTTCCGGATGCACAGCCTCATGCGCGTCGGCCGTTCAAACCTGGATCAGCCAGGACAATACGGCGATCTCTGCTCTGCAAGGCGGAATCAGCCAAGCGAACAAAGTTATCGGCGACCTCAACGCGGTCCAAAACTCAGAAAACAGCCTGACTGCGACCCAGGTAAAGTCTGCACAGTCGATTAACTCGGCACAACAGGCCATCACCTCGGCAACGACTGCCCTTTCCAACGCGCAAAATGCTGCTTCGATTGCCAGCCAGCCAGCGTCAGCTGCCCAAATCGACTCAGATGAGGCAAGCATCGCAGCAGCTAAGGCATCGCTATCAAATTCAGAGCAGGCTATCTCGGAAGCCACGATCACCGCTCCTGTAAGTGGAGTCGTAGCTCAGGTCAATATTTCTGAGGGGAAAACTGTGGCCGCTACAATCACCACAGGTGACATCGTGCTCGAAAGCGCAAACTCCTTCGAGGTTTCGGGCCAGGTGAGCGACACGCAGATTGCACAAGTTCAAATGAATCAGAAGGCCTTGGTGATCCCAGCCGGGCAAACTACTCCGCTGGCAGCGACGGTCAACCAAATCACCCCGATGGCGACGACCACCCAGGGTGTAGCCTCCTTCCCGGTGAATGTCTTGGTTACCCAGTCATCGCCAAATCTCTTTGCCGGCGCCTCCGCAACCGTCGAGATCATAGTCAAACAGGTCAATAACGTCCTGTTAGTCCCGACCTCGGCCGTGCATAGTCTTGGAAGCCTGAACTTCGTAGACGTTCTCCAAAACGGCCAATCCGTAAGAAAGCTCGTCACCACCGGCGCCTCTAGCGGCATTTATACTGAAGTCACCTCGGGCCTGCAACCGGGTGACAGCGTTATCGTTGCCAACAGAAGTTCCAAACTTCCTAATAGTTCCACAAATTTCCGAGTCAACAGAGCCGCAGGCTTAGGAGGCGGGATAGGCGGAGGGGTCCAGACCTTCGTGGGCGGCGGCAATGCGGGCCGCGGCAAAGGTTAGGAATATGGTAAATTCTTTCATTCAAGTTGACACGAAGGAAACAATAGTCAAAGCCGCCAAGCAGGATGGACTCCAATGAGCACCCAGGAGTTTGCAACTCCGGCGCCGGCTACCAGAACCCCATTGATCGAGCTTGACAAAGTTTCAAAAATATACAAGATGGGCGCGGTTGAGGTAGCTGCATTACAAGAGATCTGCGTCGAAATCCACGATGGCGAATACGTGGCCATAATGGGCCAGTCCGGGTCGGGCAAATCAACCCTCATGCACATACTGGGATGTCTCGATGTGCCGACCTCTGGCGCATACAGATTGGGTGGAGCCGATGTCGGCGGAATGGACGAATCCGAGTTGGCTGAGATCAGAAACCGCAAGATCGGATTTGTGTTTCAGCAGTTCCATCTCCTGCCGCGGCTGCCAGCATGGAAAAACGTCGAGTTGCCATTGCTATACGCCGGTGAAAAAGACCACAAAAATCGCAGGCGCAAGGCCGAGGCCTCTTTAGCTTCGGTGGGTCTAGCCGAAAGGGTCAACCACCGGCCCACCGAACTCTCGGGTGGCCAACAGCAACGGGTAGCTATTGCGAGGGCACTGGTGACCAATCCTTCGATTATCCTCGCTGACGAGCCGACTGGAAACCTGGCGTCGACGCAGGCAGACGAAATAATGGGCATCTTCGAAGCCCTCCACGAGCAGGGCAGGACAGTGGTGATCATCACCCACGAACCTGACATCGCCAACAGGGCGCGGCGATTGGTTCGCATCAGAGATGGCCAGGTTATAGATGACGAGGCGATGTCCGAATGAACTGGATAGAAACATTCAAAAGCGCGCTTGACAGTTTGGTCGAGAGAAGAACACGCTCGCTGCTGACGATGCTAGGAATACTAATTGGCATAGCGGCCGTGATATTGACTGTCGGACTGGGGGAAGGCGCGCAAAATAAAGTTACGAACACCATATCCTCCCTAGGCACCAACCTGTTGATCATTACGCCCGGATCTGTGTCAACCTCCGGCATCAGGGGCGGACTGGGTTCGTCGTCGAGTCTTACACTGGCGGATGCCAACGCCCTTGGTTCAACCGTCGATTGCCCTGACATCAGCGCGGTTGCACCGGTGATGCAAAGGGGCCTGTTATTGACTACCGGTTCCTCAAACTGGACCGCTCCGGTTTACGGCACTACACCCAGCTACCTGACCATTAGAGATCGCCAGGTCGTAAACGGCACTGCCTTTAGCCAAAATGACGTGGTAACACATTCCGATGTGGCGCTGGTCGGATCAACGGTTGCTCAAAACCTGTTTGGAGCAAGTTCTCCGGTGGGGCAAACAGTGGATCTGGCTGGGGTCCCATTCACGATCAAGGGAGAGCTCAACACGGCTGGCGCCTCGGGAAGCACAAGCCAGGACAACACAGTTCTGATACCAATTACAACTGCCGAAGATCTGTTTGGAGCCACCGGCCCATACGCAAACAGCGTCTCCAATATTTTGGTTTCCGCCAAGTCGTCCTCAACTATGGGTGCCGCATACGACGAAGCGAACTCGCTGCTGCTCCAGCGTCATGGCATCACGAATCCAGCAGCCGCTGATTTCACCATTACGCCTCAGACCAGTCTATTAACTACCGCAACATCAGTTTCTAAAACCCTCACAGTGCTGCTAGTTGGGATCGCCGCGATTGCGCTCCTGGTGGGTGGCATCGGAGTTATGAACATCATGCTGGTCTCGGTAACCGAACGGATTCGTGAAATCGGGTTGAGAAAAGCACTCGGTGCTACACCTGGAGTGATTCTCCGCCAGTTCTTGATCGAGGCAACTGTCTTGGGCGTCATGGGGGGAATCTTCGGAGTAGCGGTTGGCGTGGCCGGAGCCTTGGCGCTCCCTCATTTCGTGTCGCAACCTATCGCCATTTCATCACTCGCAATTATGGGATCTGTGATAGTAGCAGCAGGAATCGGACTAATATTCGGAGTATACCCAGCCAGCAGAGCAGCAAGATTATCGCCAATTGACGCTCTAAGAAGCGAATGATCGATCTACACAAAACTGAAGACGACAAGGAAATCATGTCAAACGTCACGGAGGACTCGCATCCTTTCCAAAGAAATCGCAGGAACAAGAGATCGTTGGCTGCACTGGCCTCAATTTCTATAGTCCTTGCGTCCTGTGGAACTTCCACATTGGCCGCCAATAGGAGTGCAACCACGACCACGGCGAATCTGCAGTCCCAAAAGGCATACAAAGCCTGCCTTGTTGCGCATGGATTCTCTTTCCCAAAATTCAACGCCAAAAATCCACCGACGACTGTTGCGTCTTCCGTCCGCGCCAAGGCTGTAGCCGCCTGCGCCGGAATCGGAGGCGGACCGCAATCCGGCGGATTTACCATTTCAAAGACGCGGCAAAAAGCCATTCGGGCCTATGTGGCGTGCCTTCAAACTCACGGAGTGACCGTGTCTTCTTCCGCGGCAACCGCTAGAAGAGGCGGAGTGCCCGGATTGCGTGCGCTGAGCCAGCAACCTGGCGCCGCCAGTGCGCTCAAGGCATGCGCAAATCTCAAGCCTGCCTTTGGACGTGCCCAGACCTTCAGCTCCAGCAATTCGAGCACGACTACAACCGGCTAATGATCAAACGAGTCGGCGCCGCGGCACTTTGCAAACTATTTGCTTCCACCGCTAATACTGCCGCTAAAATAGAAACAGCGAACAATGCAGGAAAATCCTGGCCCCGCGGGGCAATCTGTTCCTGGGAAATCTAGAGCTGCGTTGTCGCTCTAAGCGCAAGGAGGCGCCATGCTTGTCCTGACAAGGCGAGTCAATGAAAGCATCGTCATCGGGAACGACATCATCGTCACCGTTCTCGAGATTCAGCGAGATGCAATTCGCCTGGGCATCAAGGCACCTCACGATGTGGATATAAACCGCGAAGAACTACTTCTGCTTTTGTCAGACAAGCAAAAGGATACCGCTGCAATCGCTTCTGAGACGTCCTCGAAAGCAAATAGCAGCAATAGGGGCTCCCAACTCATCGGGGAAAAGGCCTAAGCCTGAGTCTTTGCGGCCTTGAATTTGCCTGAATCAAAAGACCATGACCCCGAGCCAACCTGAGCAATGGATTGGCATAGTGCTGCCCCGCATTGACATTTTCATGCGCAACTACCTTTTCCACGTAATCTAGAGTTGTGTGATCCGTGATACCCGACATGCACAACTTGGACCGGTGGTTATTCACGACTGTGCCGCCATGGCTTCCGTAGATGCCTCCAAGCTGGGTGAGGTCTTGAAATATGGAGATAAGCACGATACCGTAGCCACCGCAGGTCGAGGCAATTTTATCAAGATCCGATATCGGAGCGATATTTGCGAGTTCGTCCAAAAGAAACAGAACTCTAGACTTCGCCGGACCGCTTTGATAAGAAATTTCAAAAATCTTCCGCAGGAATATCTCGTATATCCCAAAGAATCGTTCAGCCCGAAACAAAGGCGAACATACAAATAAAGTATTGGAACAACTCCTGTCCAGCATTCTCGCCAAATCGATTCCGTCACGGCTCAGCAGATCGCTTATCACGGAATCGTTAAAGGGCTCGAGCAGTGACAGCAAAGTTGCGATGACTGATGAAACCGCACGCTGATCAAGGTGAAGAACTGCGTCCAAGGCATTTCTCGCTTCAAACCAGCCGGAGCCGTTCAACACTTCAAACGCAGTTTCGAAGTCCTGCGACTCGATCCATTCCACGATTCCCAAAAGGGGCCGCCCTGACTCTTTCCCGGCCAGCAGCAACGGCGCAAGCATTTTGGAGCCAAGCTGGCTCCAAAAATCCAGTTCAGCACTTTTGGGCCTTGTGACTCCGCACAAATGATCGCTGACTTCCTTAGCACTGTGGAAGTCGGAAATCAACGAGAACAGATTCCACGAACTGCTAGCGGGATCCGAGAGATCGAAAATATGGCACTCGCCCTGGCGCTGGCGGCTCGGAACGCTTTTTTGATAAAGATCCCTTTTGACGCTTGTAACTACGGCTGGACCTCTGAATCCGACAAGCATCGGCAATGCCAGGGTCATTGTCTTGCCCGAACGGGTGGGGCCGAACACAAGCAGGGAATCTGAAGCCGGAAGATACCTGCGCCAGATCATTGTGCGTCCCAAAACGATTGACTTTGACTTAGGACCTTGGCTTTTCCGTGCTCGAAGCCTGGGAATCAAGAAGGCCGTGGGAGATACAGCTGCAAGCGCCGGGGCATTTTTGGAAGTCCGTGGCCTTTTCGATATGCTCGATTGCGACCTGCTCCAATAGAGCAGCACCAGAACAAACGCGACTGTCAGATAGATCTTAAACATGGAACCTCAGGGCTTCATTGCTCGGTCGGTATTGAAAACGGTTTCCTCAGAAGTAGTCAATAGAACATCCACCATGAACGTCCGCCCGGAAACCTTCCAGAGGCACCTGCCTCTTGGAAGCGACGCGATCAGAGCAATCTCGGAAGAGGACAGGTCTAGCAAGCCCCCAAGCGTTCCGGCGGAGCTTGGATCAAGATGGAATATGACAAAAGTCTGGGAATCGCTAATCAGACCGTTGGCTGCCCTTTCGCCGATACTACCGGCATCTCCGGCGGCTGCCAGATCTTCGCTTCTGTGCACAACGGCGATGTTCGAGATTCCGTAACCTCTGGCCAATTTCCAATAGGATCTGAAGAACCCGATACATCCTGGACTGGCAAGGGCTAGCCAAGCTTCGTCGAGTGCTATCAGATATCGGTTCGAAGTTCGTGCCAGCTGCCTGGATAGGAGCGCCAGAAACACCGGGATG
>JAJYFX010000072.1 GCA_021785315.1 Actinomycetes bacterium
GTATTTTCGAAAAGCTCTTTGATTTCAGACCGGCTCTTGTGGATAGCAGGTACAAGTATGTGGGACGGTTTGTCATGGGCAAGCTGGACAATCAGCTCAGCCAGATCTGTCTCAAAAGCGCTGATGCCGTGATTTGCGAGATACTCATTTAGGTGCAGCTCATCTGTGGTGAGAGATTTGACCTTGATTACTTCGCTCTCGCCGTGTTCCTGTATGAGCGAAAGGATGATGCGGTTGGCCTCAGAGGAGTCCGCAGCCCAGTGCACGACTCCACCGACTTTGGTCACCGATTCTTCAAGCTCAAGCAGATATTCATCAAGGCTTGCGAGTACCTCGTTCTTGATCCGCTCACCCTTTCTCCTCAACTCCTCCCAATCCTGCTTTTCTCCTACCACTTTGGCGCGCTTTTCCCTGATTGCCGAGGTAGCCGACTTCAGGTTCGCTCTTAGCTGACTGTTGTTGATCTGTTCAATAGAGGCAACAGGAAACCCGGTCTTGGCTCTTGCCATCTCAGCCTTCACCCCCGTCCATACCCTGAGCAAGAACTTCTGCGAGATGCATCACAGAAATTCCAGTACCATTTCTGCGCAGAGCACCGGATATGTGCATCAGGCATGAGTTGTCGACAGCCACCACTGTCTCCACTCTCGCATTTAGAATGTTTGCCGTTTTATCTGCCAGCATCGCGGTTGACATGGCAGAATTCTTGACAGAAAACGTGCCGCCAAAACCACAGCATTGCTCCGCATACGGAAGATCCACCAGCTCCAGCCCTTTCACTGCCCCCAGAAGCGCGATAGCAGAGTGATAAATGTGCAGGGACCTCAAAGAATGGCATGTCGGATGATAGCTAACCTTGTGCGGATAGGATGCTCCAACATCTGTAACCCCAAGCACCTCGGTCAGGTATTCGGAAAATTCAAAAACCTTCGGAACCAGTTCTTCGGTTCTTGAAATAAGTTCATCATCGTGGGTCCGAGAGGCTAGCTCGAGATAATGCTCGCGGATCATTGCGGTGCAGGATGCAGATAGCGCCACCACCTCATTGGAGTCGCTAAAACTCTCGACAAAATGTTTGACGAGTGGAACGGCCATCGATGCGTATCCTGTGTTGAAATGAATTTGGCCGCAACAGGTTTGTTCATCAGGAAACTCAACCTTGACATTTAACTTGTTTAAGACCTCGACCGCGGCGCGCGCTGTCTTAGGAAACATCATGTCATTGAAACAGGAAACAAATAGCGATACCGTGCGGGTCATTTGAACCTCTACTTCTCATGGCGCTTACGATGAACACTACTCCGGCCGACAACAAAGCGTATCCATGACTCTACATTCAACAGCGTGGCATTTACCCGAGGTTCTCTGGAATGTACGACACGATCCGCATAACACCAGGTCATAGAAACGGAAACACAACTTGAGATCAGCACACTGGTCAACAATGGAATGAGCTCCATCATCCCAGGGTTATTAGGCGGCCCATATCCAAAAAGTTCATCAGGTCCGACAACTGCTGCGTAAGAATGATGAATCTATTCAACGCCAGCAAAATCCCAAAGAATATCAGAACTAGCGACGAAACCGTGGTGATGGCGGAAAAATGCCGCTTGACCCAGCTAAAGGTAGCATCCAATTTCGAAAGCCCCAACCCAGCTGCCAAGAACGGAACGCCAAGCCCAAGGGAATAGGCAGCCAAGAGCAGCCCGCCCTTTAGCGTTTGACCCTGTGTAGCCGCGACTGCCAGGACGGATGACAGTATTGGCCCGATACACGGAGTCCATCCGAATGCAAATGCCATACCCGCGACAGGCGCGGCAACAGGTCCCATTGCCCCCGATTTAGGCCAATACCTCTTCTCTGAATAGAGTCTGGGAATCCGAAGATGTTGTGATGCCAGAAGAAAACCTCCCATCGCAATCAAGATGATCCCCGAGATTCGGGTCAAAGCGATGCGGTCAGAGTACAGGACCTTCCCAACAGAGGTCGCGGCTAGCCCAAGCACGATGAACACGGCAGAAAATCCGACAATGAACAAAAGCGTCGTTCGAAGAGTTCTGGTTGTCCTTGCCAGCGACAAATTGCCGCCTTTTAGCTCGGCCACATCGAGGCCAGTCACCACTGAAAGATAGGCAGGAACCAGCGGAAGCACACAAGGCGAAAGAAACGAGATTATTCCACCACCAAATGCAACCAGGTATCCAGCAGCGAAAGACATAACTACACTTTAGCAACGGAGCTCGTGAAATTATTGAGCACGCGGCAGCTGGCGGTTTGTTCAAAGGAGCGATTCATGAATGATATCCGCAGAGCACTTTTAATAGTAGATGTACAAAACGACTTTTGCGAAGGCGGAACGCTTGAAGTCAAACGCGGCGAGGAAGTTGCCCACCGAATCACCGAATATCTGCGCAGACTGTCCGACAAATACGACCTCATCGTCGCGAGCAAGGAAAATCATCGGCAACCCGCCGATCATTTCTCAGCGCATCCTGATCTCATGAGTACCTGGCCGCCACACTGCGTGGCAGGAACTGCCGGAAGTGAGTTCCACCCCGCATTAGACACAAGTTTTATTGATCACATTGTGCTAAAAGGCGAGTATCGGGGTGCCTATTCCGCATTCGAAGGGAGCACGCAAACACATGAATCCCTACTCGAACTGCTCGAAAGAAAAGAGATTGAAGCATTGGACATCTGCGGGATAGCTACAGACTACTGCGTATTGCAAAGTGCAGTCGATTCACTGGATTACGGCTTTCCGACCAGGATCCTACTCGACCTCGTCACCGGTGTCTCAGAGGAACGCTCCTTGGATGCGCTGGAAGATCTACAGAATAGGGGAGCGGACCTCGATTATTCAACAAATCAATAGATGGCTGCACGTCGGGCCAAAATGTAGAACACAATTTCAAACTCTCCGAGAACTCACAATAATTCAAAACGCTGTATCTCATAGAGAAAAGCTCGACATGCTTTATCATAGATCTCCAGTTGTTGAAACGATCGACCGAAGGAGGCTCAGTTGCGCTTGGACATCGTTGGCTGCGCAGGATCGTATCCTGCGCCCGGCTCCGCTTGCTCCAGCTATCTAGTGCGCTCAGGACACAGCTCGATACTTTTTGATGCCGGTAATGGCTCTCTAGCGAACCTTTACCCAGTTATAGACCCCGCTGGGCTGGACGCAATAGTTATAAGTCACAGCCACGTTGACCACTTTGCTGACGTTGTCGGAATTTACCACTATCTCAAGTATGCCAATCCACCAAGAAGCCCAATACCCATATTTAGTACCGGCGATGCTTTCAAAAAACTTGCGCGCCTGCTGAGTCCAAGAGGAATTGACCCAGGGGTATTTTCGATGAGTACCGTCAAACCCGGCGACCATATCGCGGTAGGCAGCCTGGATCTTGGATTTTTTCGCGCCAACCACCCAGTACCGACTTTGATTACCCGTGTGTCTGACGGCTCATCGTCACTCTGCTACGGAGCCGACGGAGACTTTAGCGAAGGTCTCGCGGCCGCATCCTATAACGTCGACCTATTGTTAGGAGAGTCGACTTGGGTGGAGCCCAACGAGAGCTTTCCGAAAGGGGTTCATTTAGATGCGAAGTCCCTTGCAACACTCGCGGCGAGTGCGGGCGTCAAAAACCTAGCTATTACTCACATCGCCTATCCAGGGGACAAGGAAAGGATTCTGAGAATCGTTCGCGAACATTTCACTGGCGATTCTCACCTGGCTGAGATTGGTACCACGTTTCACATCTAGAGTCAGCAACCGCAAGACTATGGCTGAGCCGATGTCGTACCGAGGCATGCCAGAATTTAGTATGTACTTCAAAGATGACCAAGGAGGGCGATTTGGGCCAAAGCACACAGTCTCAGGACCGAATAGTCACGCTCCCAAACCTCATCACTACGATTCGCATCTTGATGATCCCCGTATTTGTGTTTCTCGGCTGGGGCCGAACCCATCTGATATGGAGTGGCCTATTTTTGGGAATAATCGGTGCGACTGATTGGATTGACGGTTACCTGGCCAGAAGACTTAATCAGACCTCAACGGTTGGCAAGGTGATCGACCCATCGGCCGACCGACTTTTGCTAATAGCAGCTGGCATAGTGGCTTTCCACCAGGACCTGATCCCGACATGGCTTCTGATCGTCATATTCGCTCGGGAGATTGCCGTGTCTGCGGTAGTAGGAACCGTCGCGCTTAAATATAAGAGGCGGCTTGACGTTGTATATTATGGCAAGGCTGGAACGCTCCTGATGATGTTCGGCTTGCCTTTTTTTGTCTTTGCCGGAGCAAACACCGACTACGTGAGCTACTTTACAGTGCTTGGCTATGTCTTTATGATTCCGGGCCTTGCGATTTTATTTGTCGCCTTGGCAAGCTACAGCCGAAAACTCCTGGCGATTCATATTTCCTCAAGGAACTAAAGACTCCCGGCTAGTCCCAAGGCGCTAATATCTGAGTTTTATACACGCTTCCGTCTTGTTCCAAAGATAAAAGTAGTAACGTTTTATACATGTCACAACCAGAAAACCTGCTGTTCACAAGCGATCATGAATGGGTGCGAGTGGAAGGAAAGACTGTAGTAATTGGGATTACTGATTATGCCCAGGATGCACTTGGCGACGTCGTCTTCGTGCAACTTCCGACACCCAATGACATTGTCAGTGCCAGCAGTACGCTGAGCGAAGTCGAGTCAACGAAATCTGTTTCAGATATTTACGCTCCCGTTTCGGGTACCGTGATCACGGTAAATAAAACCCTTACAACCAATCCGGAACTAATAAATTCTTCACCTTACGGCGAAGGCTGGATTGCTGTGCTGGAGATGTCCGACCCTGGGGAATTGAACCAACTGCTTTCACCGAAAGACTATCAAGAGTTAATAGAGAAGTAGCCTAGCAATTTGTTGGCAATCCGTTATTTTCCATGATGTAAATTGTGAGGGGAAGGTGGCTTTGGAGAGCTTCGATAATGCCAAGTCTGTTGCTCGAGTCGTTTCACCTAGATATCTGTATTTCATGCTCTAATGTGCAGATCAGGGGCTGCTGATCAGCCTTAACACTTGACTAAACGTTCTAGAACATCCGGCAGACCGGTCTTTTAAGTCCACTTTGGCTAGAGGCCCAGCTGCTTAGATTTACTTGCCGGTAATATCAACGGAAATCCAGCAACAGAAATTACCGGTAAGCGATTTACCGTTCGACAATTAGTGGACTTAGAGAAGAAACGCGAGTAATCTTTAGTGCTTAACCCTAAGGTTTAGGTTGCGAGAAAATGGTGTAATCCAAGTGCAGTGCAGTAATTGCGGACACATGAATCCAAGCAACGCAAATTTTTGTTCATCATGCGGCCGACCGGTGAATGATAGTGACGACACGGGTACGTTAACGTCAGTCGAGCCGGCAATTGATGCCGTGGACGAGTTTGTGGACCATGCCATTCTGCTCGCACCTGCCGATCAGGTTGTCTTGGTTGTCAAAGGTGGACCGAGCTCCGGCACTTACTTTGTGCTTGAGGGAGAATTAACCCGAGTTGGACGCCATCCAGATTCAGACATCTTTCTCGATGACATCACGGTCTCAAGGCGACATGCTGAATTTATGATCCGCAGAGAAGAATATTTTGTCGTGGACGCTGGCTCCCTTAATGGAACCTACGTCAATAAACAACGGATTGACCAGGCAAAACTTGTCACCGGCGATGAAGTGCAAATTGGAAAATACAAACTAATTCTCGTCGCGCCGTCACGGGAGGGTGGCACAAGTGGGCGATAGGGGATACAGGTCAATCGGCGAGACCCTCGACTACATCAAAGAGGAGTTTCCAGAAGTCACCATCTCAAAAATCAGGTTCCTGGAAACACAGGGATTAATCGCGCCAGAGCGTACGACAAACGGCTATAGAAAATTTTACGACCATGATATCGAAAGGCTCACTTTCGTGCTGCGACAGCAGAGAGAGCAATTCCTGCCGCTCAAAGTGATAAAGGATCGAATCACCGAAAAAGAGCCGGGAGTCTTCATCCTCGATCCAAGCAAGGGCCGATTTGCCAAGTACCAGCGATCTAAAAGTTCCAAATTTGAAAAGGATATCTTTGGGGACCCGTTGGATGAAAGCGCCAATCAGGCCAACCGAAGACAAGCTAATCGTAAAGTAGAGGCTAAGGGTAGCCCTGCTCAGGAAACGGGTTCCTCTTATGGTCAGCATGGCCACGCTGCGATGCCGATATCTGCTGGCCCCGCGGAAGGGCGAGGCACCCCAAGTGCGAATCCACGTGCTGAACCAAGGTTCCCGGATACCAGCAAACTTAATCCTGCGGCGCAGCATGTCCTTCCAAGTGAGGCCGGAGTTTCTACTACCCAAACTGGTCCGATGGCAGAGAATCTGCCCTCCGCCAAGCGGCCCCGATTGTTCGCTCTGCCGTCGGCCTCCGCGTTAGCTGAGAAGCTAGAAGAAGCCCGGGCGCTGCACGACAGATCAGATGACACCGATGAAAGCCGTGAGTCGGCAAATGACGCTACAGAATCTGATTTTCCGAAGAATTCATTTACGGCCCGGAACATTGCTGAACTTGCAGATTTGAGTCTGGTCCAGGTCGAAGACTTGACAACCTTCGGCCTCTTGAACCCAACTTCAGTGCGCGGGCAGCAGATATATTGTGCCGCGGATCTCGAACTCGCCTCGTTAGCCAAGGAATTCGCGAGATTTGGACTCGAGGCAAGACATCTAAAGATGTACAGAGTGTCAGCCGAAAGAGAAGCATCTTTTCTCGAACAGGTCATCCTGCCGATCCTTGCGAATAAGTCCTCCAAGTCTCGGAATCGGGCCGAGACCGCTCTTACGCAGTTGGGCGAATTGGGAGCACAGTTCAGAACGCTGCTTTTGGAACGGGCGATTGAAAAAATCCTGCAGTCATAAATCCTATTTTCACTTCCGAGCTATTCATCTTTAAGGCTAATTAGGTTTATAGTTAGACATAGGTGATCAAAGATCATAAACGGCTGGAGCCGATTTTTGGGAACAGGCCTCAGCGCCAGAACTGTTGGCAGGAGGTGAGCTTGCGTATGATAGAGGTTGAACTTTCCGCGGTACGAGTTGACCTACGGTCCAACACCCCTGTACTTCTGCTCCAGGAGTTGACCAAACCCAAGCGAACGCTGCCAATATTCATTGGCGCTCCCGAAGCCACCGCGATCGCTCTTGCCATTCAAGAAATCGAGACTCCCAGGCCGATGACGCATGATCTGCTCAAAAATGTGATCGAAGAACTCGAATCACGGCTGAAAAGCATTATCATCACAGAACTCAGAGACTCCACCTATTTCGCTGAGCTAGTCGTTGTTCGGGGAAACAAGACCTACCACATCTCTGCCAGGCCATCCGACGCTATAGCCCTGGCAATTAGAATTCCAGCTCCGATATATGTAGCCGATGATCTTCTTGAGACTGAAGGTATTTCAGCGGAGATCCTGGACGAAGACAGGGGCACCATGGTTGAGGAGCAAAATCCCGAGCAACTTGTGGGCGAGTTCAGAGAGTTTCTTGAAGACCTGAGGCCTGAAGACTTTTCTGGGTAATGGCTTAAGGATTTTTCTGGGTATATTTTTTATAGAAGCATAACGCAGGGTAAAAATCTGCCATACTTATCTTCACTACAATTATGTAACTACGTTAGTGTAGGAGACGGAATGGAAATATCCCTCGGTTTTAGAGGTCTGCAGGCCTGCAA
>JAJYFX010000073.1 GCA_021785315.1 Actinomycetes bacterium
TCAAATTTGGGATCAAGATCTTCGTCCTGGGCTTGTTCAAGGTCCCGGTTGGCTTCCAGGTGAGCGATGTAAGCCTTGGCCTCGTCATCGTTGTCGATCATCGATGAAATCTGACGGTCGTATTCAGCGGTGGCCAAATCAAGTTCAAGCGTATCGATCCTAAATTCCAGCAATTCCATCAGCCGTTCGATCAGCGCACGCGCTCCCTTGGGAGAAGGGGTCTGAGTTACGTAGTGGGGAATGTTCGCCCAAAGCGAAGCACCGGGAATGCCGCCCTTTTCAAACCACGCAGTGAGAACCCCAAGGATTCCCGTTGGACCCTCATATCCGGAGGGTATGAGACCCTGCTTCTCTATCAAGTCCGCGTGATTTGACGTCGCGGCAACCCGAACGGGACGAGTGTGAGGATAATCAGCGAGCAGCGCGCCGAGGGACACGATCATCTCGACTTCAAAGTCCTCTGCAAGTTCAAAAAGCGTAGAGGAAAACCTTTTCCATCTGAGCTGGGGCTCCGGACCTTTTACGAAAATCAGGTCTCGATCGGCGTACTCGAGGTGAGCGATGGAAATCGAGGTCCTGGGCCATCTGATTTTCCGCTGCAAAGAGTCGCCCAAAACTATTTGTGGCCTGATCGAAGTGAAATCGTAATACTCTTCCGGATCAATTTCAGCTATGACTTTGGCGTTCAGCTTCCTTCTCAGAAAATCGACGGCCAAGCTTGCCGCTTCGCCAGCATCACTCCATCCAGCGAACGCGGCAATAAGTATAGGCCTGCGCAGCTCAGATGGTATCGAATCGAGCCAAACTAAATCTTCCATAACTCCAGGATACCCCGTTTTCGAAGACATTAGGAATCTGCTGCATTCGTTGTGGCGCACCCTGTGTCGGCAATGATGACAGCTGCCTGGCATGCGTTCGAATTTGGCGATAGATTATTCAGTTTGGTAGGCGGTTTGCGTTCTGAAAGTAGGGGAGTTGGTCAATAATTGATCGAAATAAGCCGTGTTGATTCGCCATCTCCAGAAGTTTTGAAAGCCATCAATCTTTTGGTTCCTCAGCTTTCAGGTTCAGCAAATCGTCTCGAGCTGGGTGATCTCAAAAGGCTTACCGAGAGCGACTGCGTGAACTTTCTAGTTGCCACGGATTTGGATACGATGGAGATCGTTGGAACGCTGACCCTTGTGGTATTTCCGATACCGACGGGCATGAGGGCCTGGATAGAAGACGTAATCGTGGACTCGAACTCGCGGGGCAGGGGTATTGGCAAGTTGCTCGTTAAACGTGCAATTGAAATCGCTCAGTCCTTGGGCGCGAAGTCTGTTGATTTGACATCGAGGCCCTCGAGGGTGGAAGCTAACTTGCTCTATTTAAACTTGGGCTTTGGTGTTCGCGAAACGAACGTATACCGGTTTCAAGGGAATTAGTTTGGGCGTTTGGAAGTATGCGGAAGATGTATTGTAAATTGGATGAATGAACGAAGGGTTTGCTTGTTAGTGGCAGTGCCCCTAAGATTCGAACTGTATTTGTGGCAATAAAGGTGCCACAGATTTAATAAGCATTTTACAAGGTGCGTGATATGCCCTTGTGGAACTGAGATTTAGCCGAGGAAGGCGGGATCGTGCCTGAAAGCATAACGATAACGGATAATCGATCTGGCAAGTCCATCGAGATTCCGATACAGGATGGCGGAGTATCTTCAGCAGAGTGGTCAAAATTACTCCCTGGGATTTGGTTTCACGACCCAGGCTTGACGACAACAGCAATGACTTCGAGTTCAATTACTTACCTCGATGGAGATGCGGGGATCTTGAGGTATCGAGGTTATCCGATTGAACAGTTAGCTGAAGATTCCACCTACCTTGAGGTGGCGTATCTTTTGTTGAAGGGGGAACTACCGACCCCAGCGCAGTATGATGCCTGGGTTCGAGACGTAACGCACCACACCTTCATTCATGAAAACGTAAGAAAAAGATTTTTAGATGGATTTCACTACGACGCCCACCCAATGGGCATGCTGGTTTCGGCGGTCGCGGCCTTGTCCACCTTCTACTCAGACGCAAAACAAATCTTTGATCCGGAGATTCGGGAAAAGCAGATCGTCAGGTTGATCGCGAAAATGCCAACGCTAGCTGCTGCGGCGCACAGGTTCTCGGTCGGTATGCCTTTCGTCTACCCGGACAACGAGCTTTCGTTCCCTGCCAATTTCCTCTCCATGATGTGGAAAATTGCAGAACCCCATTTTGAAGCTGATCCGGCTTTGGTCCGTGCAATCGATATCCTGTTCATCCTGCATGCCGACCACGAGCAGAACTGCTCTACTACCGCGATGAGGACTGCTGGCTCAGCTCACTCCGATCCTTACTCTTCCACGGCGGCGGCTTGTGCGGCGTTGTATGGTCCCCGCCATGGCGGTGCAAACGAGGCAGTGGTAAAGATGCTGACCGAGATTGGCTCGATAGAAAATGTCGAGCCCTTCATTAAAAGCGTCAAAGAGGGCAAGGGCGCACACAGGCTGCAGGGTTTTGGCCACCGAGTGTATAAGAATTATGATCCGCGGGCAAGGATTATCAAGAAGGTTGCCTACGACGTATTCGATGTGACTGGGAAGAACCCACTCTTGGATATTGCTCTGAAGCTGGAAGACGTGGCACTTTCCGATGATTACTTTATTTCAAGGAAACTGTATCCAAACGTGGACTTTTACTCCGGCTTGATATATCAGGCAATGGGTTTCCCGATCGAGATGTTTCCAGTGCTGTTTGCGATACCTAGAGTTTCAGGCTGGCTGACGCATTACGTGGAACTCCTTGAGCAGGATTCCAAGATTGTTCGTCCACGCCAGATTTACACGGGTGAACCCGAGCGAAAGTACGTACCGATTGATCAACGCTAGTATTGAGGTAACTTTGGTTTGGCCGGGGCGCACTTGTGTCAAACCAAAGTTATCAGTTGTCAACGCCCCTCGAAAATGTCACCGGGTGTGCGTTATGCAATTCTGCGAATAAACGAGGTAGGCTGATTAAAGTGTCATTGCGTAACTTGGTACCCCAGCCAATCCTTTCCCGGCTTGACAGCTCGGAAACTGCCTTAAAGGCCTTCAAGTACACTGTTGCTTCGGTAGTTTCGGTCTTGATTTCCCAGGTTATTCTGTTTCTGACGTTTGGTATTTTTCACCTGTGGTCTGCCACTATGTCAAACTTTGTAGCTGTAGCGGTTTCGGCGGCGCCGTCCTACTACATGAATAGGGCGTGGGCGTGGGGTAAAACGGGAAAGTCTCACTTGTTCAAAGAGATCGTTCCATTTTGGGGGCTTGCTTTTCTTGGGCTGATCTTATCGCTGTGGACTGTGGCTCATGCGGAGCGCTTTGCGCTGTCGCATAACTTCCCTCACCTAGAAGTTGCTGTCTTTGTAAATGCCGCCTCGATCGCCGCATTTGGCGTGTTGTGGGTAGGAAAATTCATAATTTTCAATAAAGTACTTTTTGCGAAAAAGGACGACTCTGATCTCGTCAGTTTGCTTGATTAGGTATTGACGATTTATCCTGGCAAATACCCTATGCAAGATTTAGGTGTTTAACGGGTTGCGAGGAGACCAGAGTTGAATTTCAAAGAGGCAATTAATTCCATCGAGCCCGGCTCGGAAATCAATTACAAAAAGAGTGTCGAACGTCAGTCAATGCTGACCAAGCCGGCTGGCGCCCTCGGGTTCTTAGAGGACCTGTCATGCCAATTCTCCGCGATTTCAAAAGAATTTCCGCCAGCCGTTCCAAAGTCCCCCGTGGTTTGCGTATTTGCCTCTGATCATGGAGTGCTCGAAGAGGGCATCACGCCTTGGCCCCAAGAAGTCACTACGCAGATGGTTGCCAACTTCCTTGCTGGCGGGGCTGCAATAAATGCGATCGCAAAGCAGGTCGGCGCGAAGGTTTCGGTAATTGATATCGGCGTCGCCGGAGACACGTCTAAGCTTGCCGGCGTCATTGACAAAAAGATTCGCGCGGGGACGGATAACCTTGCCCGACGGCCTGCGATGTCGGTATCAGAAGCCGAAATGGCAATACAAGCGGGATTCGATGTTGCGATGTCAATGATTGATTCAGGTTCGGACATTTTGGTAATCGGCGATATGGGCATTGGGAATACCACGCCTTCGGCGGCCCTGATTTCGTGGTTCACCAAATCGGGGGTTGAAGAGACTACCGGCCGGGGAACCGGGATAGATGACGATCGGATGCTTCTCAAGATCAAGGCCATCAAGGCCGCACATCAGCGCCTCGCAAACGAGAAAGTAAGCGATCCTGTGCAAGTTCTGGCCTCAATCGGTGGACTGGAAATCGCGGGAATGGTCGGGCTTATTTTGGCTGGATCGTTTCGGAGGATCCCAATAGTTCTAGATGGCGTAATTGCTGACGCAGCAGCGGTTGTCAGCTATCAGCTCAATGACCGTGTCAAGGACTTCCTCTTTGCCGGGCACTTGTCTCAGGAACCAGGGGCGCGAAAAAGTCTTGATTATTTGGGTCTGAAACCAATATTGACATTGGATCTTCGACTGGGCGAGGGCACCGGGGCATGTCTGAGCGTACCGATAATCCAGTCTGCGGTGCGGACTCTCGTCGAGATGGCGACGTTCGATTCAGCAGGAGTCAGCGAGGGCTAGAGAGGCTCGCGAAAAGCCGGTCTGCTGCTAGAGCACCGCTCGAAATGCAGGCCGGAATCCCTACGCCATTATATGGAGCTCCTGCCAGTTCCATCGACGAAGGAATGTTTTCTCGAATCCGTTGAATTAGCTGGGTGTGGAATGGCTTGAATTGCGGGATGCGCTTGTGCCATTTGAAGACTTCGCTTCTTATCGACCCGGTTCGGGCTCCGAGTATGGTGGCCATCTCGGTTTCCAGATTTGCGATAAGGGCGTCGTCACTGAAATCCCATGCTCTGGTGTCTCCAAAGCGTCCAGCCGAAACCCGCAAAATTGTCTCCCCTTCAGTTTTCCAGCCGGGCCATTTGTTGGATGCAAATGTTATGGCCGTTGAGAGGGTGCGGTTGGCATGCGGAATCAATACCCCAGATCCATGGAGAGGTTCCGGAAATGCGCTGTCTGGGTAGGCGAGAAGGGTCATTATCGGCGACGCGTAGTCAACTGTTGCTAAGAGATCGGATGCTTTCGCGCTCACTGGCCGCAGCAGCGACGCAGTGATGTAGGCGGGGGTAGCGCATATGACCCCCTCCGCTTCTAGCGCTCCGTCCTTTGTGGTGATTCTGTATCCGCTTGAAAGCGGTAGTATCTCGATGGATTCGGAGCTGGCGGTCAGAACAACTCCGCGCTGTCTGAGAACGCGGACTAATGCGTCAATAAGGTCGGACAGCCCACCGTCCAAGGAATAAAAGGCGGGTTTTCCGGAAGAGGTGTAATTTGCCATCTGGTTCTTCAGCCCTTGCGAAACGGACCGGCCGGCTTGGGCAGCATTGATGTACTGCGGCGCGCATTCGGCCAGGGAAAGCTGGTAGACGTTGCCGGCATGGATTCCGCCCACTAGAGGATCGATGAGATTTTCAGTCACCTCCCGACCCCACCTCTTTTCGCAAAATGATCCGACTGTAGTGTCACCTTCGACCTTTGCCCTACCCAATAGGAGTTCCAGGGCTGCCCTAATCTGTCCCGATCTTGATACGAGCGAGTTTCCCAGGAATTTCTGGAAGTTGCTTGGGGCTCCAAACACAGTTCCAGCGGGAATGGGATGCAGCTTGGAGCGAGAGTAAATGTAGGCCGAGCTAGTGGCGGGAGAAATCAGGTGATCGGAGAGCCCCAGCTCATCGATTAAGTCCAGTGCTGATGGAATCCTGGTTATGAATGAATCCGGTCCAGTTTCGACTCTTCTCTCGCCGAAGCTGGTATCTAGAATTGTTCCGCCGAAACGGTCGCTGGACTCAATAACGGTTATGTCGCCGGGTTCTAGTTTGCCTGAGAGAAAATATGCCGATGCAAGACCCGAGATGCCGCCTCCTATGATGACTACTTTGGTCACTGCTCTCCTAACTGGGATCGAGACGCGCTCGCCCTTATTGCCGCACCTTGATCATGAACCAAATCAGCTACTGATTTCAATATCCGTGGATCTGAATCAGGCAGAACGCCATGTCCAAGATTGAAAATGTAACCAACCGACCTGGCAGAGGATGCCAGCACCTTTTTCGATTCGGCGATGGCTATATCGTGGCCTATCAGGATGTTGACTGGATCCAGATTTCCCTGAAGCGCAACTTTGCCTTGGGTCAGACGATGTGCTTCTTCGAGACTAATGCGGTCATCCACGCCGACGGCACTGGAACCGGAGCGCGCCATTTGATCCAGCAGTCCCGCTGTGCCAACCCCAAAATGTATCGACGGCACGTTTTTTTCAGCAAGCGCGCTAAATATTGCGTTGGAGTAAGGAGCCACCATAACCCGGTACTCGGACGGAGATAGTATTCCAGCCCACGAGTCAAATAACTGGTACATGGAAGCACCTGCGGCTATCTGAGATTCGAGGGATGCAATTGCCAGTCGAGAGAGCCGTTCCATCAGCTTGTGCCAGAGGGCGGGATTGGAGCGCATTAGCGACTTGGTCTTGATGTAACTTCTGCTTGGGCCACCCTCTATTAGATAGCTGGCAACGGTGAATGGCGCGCCGGCGAAACCGATAAGGGGCACTTGCAATTCTGCGACAAGTATCTTTATCGTTTCAAGCACATAGCTGGTATCGGTTTCTGGTTCTAGGTTGCGAAGCCGTACAAGGTCGTCATCATGGCGGAAAGGTCGCTGGACCACCGGTCCCTTGCCTTCGACCACCTCTATTCCAAACCCAATGGCAAATACTGGGACGATGATGTCAGAGTAGAGAATTGCAGCGTCCACACCGTAGCGCTGAACTGGCTGAAGGGTGATTTCAGCGCTGAGCCGCGGATCCTTGATCGTGTCTAGGATTGATCCGCGTTTCCTTACGGCTCGATATTCCGGTAGCGAACGTCCTGCCTGACGCATAAACCAAACGGGAACCCTCGGTGTAGGCATGCCCTGAGCGGCTTTGATTACAAGATCATTTATCACTTTTTGGGACAAATCCCAGCCCTTCGTTCAATGCTTATGCAAGCTTAGGAGCAATCACGAACGATCGTATTGCGAAGTTTTGATTTGTCGCCGCGGCCAGGCTGATCAGTTTAAGACGCCTTGGGATGAGGAACTGAGCCCGATCAAAGATAGAATGGATAGTTATTTTATTTTCAACTTTGGAAAAGGTTTAAGTGTCAGTAAATCCTGATTTGGCTGCCGAGCGAAAGTTTTTGGCCAAAGCTAACGATCGTTTGGAAACGATGAGAAAATCCGCTCGCGAGATGATGGACTTGGCACTTGCTAGTCCGCGCGGGGGAACCCACCAAGCCAGGGCGGAGAGAGATGTTATCGTCCGCCATAGTCTCGCACGTCTGGAGCAACTTGAAATCGGAGACCAGGCGCTGAGCTTTGGCGGCATTGACTACGACGCGAGTCTTGGGCACGTTGCCAGTTTTCATATCGGAAGGCTTGCAGTTGCGGACGAGGATATGGAGCCTCTGGTTGTTGACTGGAGGGCACCCGTTGCCGAGCCGTTTTATAGAGCCACCGGGAAAGACCCCATGAGACTCACCAGGAGGAGACATTTCGCGCTCGAGGATCGCGACATATCTGCCATCGAGGACGAGTTTTTCAGCAGTGAAAGCCTCTCGGGAGGACCGTGG
>JAJYFX010000074.1 GCA_021785315.1 Actinomycetes bacterium
ATAGAAAATGATTTACCAGTCTCAACTGGACAAATCGAACCCGTCGATAAGGATTTTCAAATCAACGTCGGGCCTTGCTCCGAAGTGCGAGACCACCTCAGCCGAACACAGCACCCCATATAGCCCGCACTTCTCAACTTCTTTTTGGTCATGCTTGAGAACCCCGTGCAAATAGCCCGCGGCGAACAGGTCGCCGGCGCCTGTAGTGTCAATCACGGGATCCACCCTGCGGGCCGGAACGTAAACGCTGCTCGAGTCGTCAAAGGCAACGGCGCCCTTAGCACCCACGGTGACTGCCCCAATCAGAGACTTATTCTGGAGGATTTCCACCGTCTTGGCAACATCGTCCAGGCCTGTAAGTATTTGGGACTCTTCCTTGTTGGCAAAAAGGATGGATACTGGCCCATCGATCAAGTCCAAAAACTCATCGCGGTGCCTGGACACGCAAAACGGATCAGAGAGCGAAAGTGCGATCCGAACCTCGTTTTCGAGCGCAATCTCAATCGCTTTGTGTATCTGCGTCTTCGTAGTCTCCAGGTCGTACAGGTAGCCTTCGATGTAAAGAACATTGGAATCAGCGATTACGGCCTGTGAATGCTCGTCGAGCTGCAAGTGCGAGGCTGCGCCAAGCCAGGTGGCCATTGTGCGCTCGCCGTCGGGCGTAACCATAACCAGGCAGCGACCGGTCCCCAGATCGTGCGCAGCGTCCGGACGAACCACCTTTACACCCCAGCTCACGAGATCGCGAACATATTGATCTCCAAAATCATCGAGGTCAGTCCGGGCGATCAATGCGACTCTGTGACCCAGCGAAGCCATACCGACGAGAGTATTTGCTGCCGATCCGCCACCTCTGATCTCAACCTCACCCAGAAGTTTGGTAACGGATTTAGACATTTCCGGCCCGACAAGTTGCATCGAGCCTTTTCTAATCCCAAGCTCCTCGACATAACCTTCCGGTACTCGGCAAAACATGTCCACAATCGCACTGCCAAGAGCCACTACGTCAAACGAACGTACAGCACTGGTCTTCATCGGAATGTACCCAATATTCGCAAACTCACTTCCCTGCCAATCCTGCTCGACTAGACCTATTTGGCAATCGGCACACCTTTGGCTTTCAATTTCCCTCTGGATCAGCTACCGTAACCTCTGTGGATACCTCAATGAACTATAGACTGCCAAGAAACATAGTACCTAGCAAATATTCCATCCGGCTGAGACCAGACTTCGAAGCCTTCAGCTTCGCGGGTCACGAGTCGATCGAGCTCACGATCAACGAACCTTCAGAGTCGATCCTTCTCAATGCTGCCGAGCTCCGTATAGGCGCCGCCACAGTCACCCAGGATGGTTCGACTTTCCAGGGCAAAGTGGAACTGGAACCCGAACTGGAAAGGGCCCGGATAACTTTCGAGGGAACGCTATTACCGGGCGCTGCCGTCCTTGAGATAGATTTTCAAGGAATTCTAAATGATCAGCTCTCAGGATTTTACAGAAGCAAGTTTCTCGACGAGCACGGCAAGACCTGCTACATCGCCACGACGCAATTCGAGGCCACCGATGCCAGGAAGGCGTTCCCCTGCTTTGACGAGCCTGATCTGAAAGCGGTATTCAGCATTCAGCTAGATGCCCCTAGCGGGTATCTGGCCATTTCCAACGCTCCGGAAATCTCAACCGTCGATTCGGGCGAAGGTTATACGAGGACTTCTTTTGAAGACACCATACCGATGTCCACCTATTTGGTTGCATTCATCGTTGGACCGCTTGAGGCGTCCGAACCCCACATGAGCGCAGACACTCCAATCCGGATCATATCCAAGCCGGGCCAGGGTCATCTGCGCCAATTCGCATTGGAGGCGGCAGCCCATGCGCTTGAGTTCTTCACCGATTGGTTTTCCATACCCTATCCCGGCAAGAAGCTCGATCTGATCGCAATACCCGACTTTGCTTTCGGGGCTATGGAAAACCTGGGTGCTGTCACTTTTAGGGAAACCCTGCTGCTCGTTGACCCGGATAAATCGTCGAGGCCCGAGCTTGAAAGAATCGTAGACGTCATAAGCCACGAGATAGCACACATGTGGTTCGGCGACCTCGTGACGATGAAGTGGTGGAATGGAATTTGGCTCAACGAAGCCTTCGCGACCTTCATGGAGCTTCTTGCGACAGACAACTTCAGGCCGAGCTGGAACAGATGGGTTTCCTTCGGCCTGTCAAAGGGTGCGGCTTTCGCAACTGACGGTCTCCACAACACAAGACCGATTGAGTTCAAAGTGGTCAAGCCATCCGACGCAGAAGGGATGTTCGACGTCCTAACCTACGAGAAGGGAGCCAGCGTGCTGCGCATGATAGAGCGCTACCTTGGCCCCGACACCTTCCGATCGGGCATCACCAGCTATCTCAATTCGCACAGGTTCGCGAACGCAGAAACCACGGACCTCTGGCAGTCACTCGATGCCGCAAGCAGCGAGCCGATCGCCGAGACCATGACGGACTGGGTTTTCCAGGGTGGGTACCCGCTAATCCGGGTCGCCTCAGACGGTTCTCAGATCACCGTTTCTCAGGAGCCATTCTCCTATCTGTCGGACCTCTCAAAGGCCGGTATCGAGCAGTCGCAGATTGGTTCCTCCTGGAAGGTGCCACTTAGCATTCAGATCGGGCAACAGCATCACAAGCTGCTTCTTGATGCGGAACCGGTTTCGCTGCCTTTGGCAAGCAATGACGCGCTGGTGATTGCCAACGCCGGAGGTTGGGGATTCTTTCGCGTCAGCTATGACAAGGCTCTCCTCGAAAAGCTGCTTGTCCGCTTCTCGCTTCTCACCGATCTCGAGAAGTTCAACCTGGCCAACGATCTGTGGGCTCAGGCCGTTTCGCTCAGGATTGATATCCACTCCTTCTTTGACCTGATCGAAGCTGTGAGAGGCGAAGAGGATCCCAATCTTTGGGAGGTCATCATTTCCGCCTTCAACCTTCTGGATCACATGACGCCCTCGGCCAAGCGCGACGGCGTCGCCAGTCGCTGCAAAGAGGCATTGATGCCAATCCTGGAAAGAGTGGGATTTGAAGCTCAAGATGGCGAGAAGGAAGGAACTTCGAGACTCCGGGCTGCCGTCATCGAGGCTCTGGGAACCGTGGGTGGCGATTCCGAGACGATTTCTGAGTGCAAGGATCTTTTCGTAAAGGAAATGTCGACAGAGTCCGACATCGATCCCGATATCGTGGCTTCAGTTTTGGGAGTCGTTGCAGCAAACGGCGATGAGGCGGACTTTGCATTCATGCTTGACAGATATCGGCATCCCTCCACCCCCCAGGAGGAAAATAGGTATCTCATGGCACTAACCAAATTCCAGCAACCTGAACTAATTAAAAAAGTCCTGTCAATGACTTTGGACGAGATCCGGAGCCAGAACGGCCCCTTCGTTATCGCCAGCCTGCTTTCGGGCCGGGAGTCCGGGCCTTTGGCATGGAAGTTCCTCAGTCAACAATGGGATGCCCTTTTGGAGAGATTTCCGGACAACACCATCGCGAGGATGCTCTCTGGAATTGCCGCGCTAGTTTCTGACGACTCTTACTACCTGGAAAGGGAAATTCGCGCTTTCTTTGAAACCCACCAGGTACCGAGCGGAGATAAGAGCCTGCAGCAGACCCTGGAAAGATATGCCGTATACCTGACGCTTCGGAAAAACCTGCTTGATACCGATCTATGGTCTTCTGCACCGCCTGAAACAACTTGATCGCACCTATACGACAGATGGGAGTCAAGCGAGCAGCTAATTGGATGGATCAGATCGAATACCCAAAGCTAGGTTCGGAGTTGCTGGCAAAGAAGGAACTGATACGGGCGACAAAGGGTTTCATGCCGCCCGATGAAGGAGTGTCCCTGGCGACGGCTCTTTACGGCTGCAACGCATCCACTGAATTGCCAGCAATTGAAATTGGATCGTATGCAGGACTTTCGACTATCTACCTGGGAGTTGCCGCCCAACTTCAGGGGCGAGTGCTCTTATCGGTCGACCATCATCACGGTTCCGAAGAGAACCAGGAGGGATGGGATTACCACGACCCTGCGCTAAAGGATCCAGTCTCGGGGAAGATCGACACCCTGTATCTGTTCCGAAGAACTATAGAACTCGCCGCACTGAGCGACACCGTAATAATCGTCGTGGCAAATTCGCAAAAATACGCTTCGACATTTAATGGAGAGATCGGCTTCTTGTTTATAGACGGGGGCCATGGACATGAGCAGGCACAGAGCGACTACGAGAGCTGGGTGTCAAAAATTACCGTTGGTGGCCTGTTGGCGATACATGACGTCTTTCCCGATCCATCCCTAGGGGGCCAGGAACCATACCACTTGTATCAACGATCGCTCAGCGAAGGCTTCCGCGAAATAACTACCCAGGGAAGCCTGCGCATCATGAGAAAAGGCTCAAGATAGAACCGCCTATGCTGCGTCCGACCTTTGCTGAAAGAAGATAGCTGGATATGATGACAGCGGCGGCAGAGTACGAAGACTGCTCGTTGTGTGGAAACGTGACGCCATGGGGACCAACCACTCCAGTCAGATACCCGCCGCCCGGTCTGCGAAACCTATGCAATGCCAGATACACATCCTGCGCGAGTGCCTCTTCACCAGACATGTGAAGCGCCATTGCAGTTTCTGCAGTTTCGGCTGCGGTGAACCAGTCGTTTCCCGATATGCAACGAATTCCCCAGTCCGGCACATAAAAGCGGTCGAGAAATCCTTCCGTCAAGCTGCTCGCCCCGTCAACCCCGCCTAGAAGCGGATAGTAGTGGTCCATGGCCCAGCGTGAAGTGTCAGAGTAAGGCCCTGCACCCTGCAACAAGGACTCATTGAGTCTTTGGCTTGCGGCTCGGTAGCGGGCCGGGTCACCTATTCCGAAGCGCTCGCACAGATCCCCAGCTACGGTAAGGGAATCGCAAATTGACGACGAAGCGGCGACCAGCGAAGTCGGATATCCCTCTCCTTTTGGATCGATCGCCCAAGGCATTGACCCGTCGTCCCTCTGATGCGAAATGACATAGTCCAGACCGCGAAGAGCCATTTCGACGTACGGACCAAGCAACTCCCGAGTCCCCCCGAGACGGTCGAGTATCGAGATCAGAAGGACTGGAAAACTGCAGGTGTTAGAGTCCCTTCTTGGCTCAGCGACACCATTTGAAAGATAGAAGTGACACCATGACCCGTCTCGGTTTTGCATCCGCAGCAGCCATCTGGCCCCGGCTAGAGCATTAGCAAGCCTGCCCCCGAGCGCAAGCGCGATAACGGCCTCGCTATGATTCCACGGATCCGCCCTCCCCCCTTTGAACCAGGGGATCATCCCGGAGGACAATTGGAGCGAAACCAGAAAATCCAGCGAAGATTCGAGTTGCTCATTGCTTAGCAATGATTTGCGAGTGTTACTTGAGTACACTTGAGCCCTTCCTGGCATAGAGCACGAAACTTTTGCCTCCGATCGGATTGAGGAAACGCTCGAGCATCGCGGTATATCGCGGCTTCTTTGTTATGTCCCAGACAAGAAAACGGTGGTACATGCGGTAGAGGCGGGAATCGGTATTGGCGACCCCCACAAGGCAGCGGATCAACCAATATGGGGTGTGAAAAGCGTGCGCGTGATGGCTCGAGTAGATGCCAAGCCCCGCCTTGCGTACCAGTCTTATGATCTGAGATCTGCGGTAGATGCGCAGGTGCCCGCCTGGAGCGTTGTGATATTCGGCCGATAAAAGCCAGTAGACCGCCTCAGGAAAAAATCTCGGCACTGTGACGCATACAACTCCTTCGGGCTTGACTACCCTGACAATCTCCGCCATAGCGGAAGCGTCATCGGAAATGTGCTCGAAAACCTCAGAAGCGATTACGACATCGAAAGTACCGCCGGCAAATGGAAGCTGCAACCCTGAGGCCTGGACGGCAAATCCTTTGCCGTTCTCCGGGTCTTCAGCAAGCAGCGCATCGAAAAAAGGAGGAGCATTTACGATCTCGTCAAAGGCAAGATCTACCGCTACCACAGATGCGTGCTGAGTCGCAGCCCAAAATGCGTGTCGCCCTCCACCAGCGCCAAAATCGAGCACAAGCTTTCCTGCCAGTTCACCCAGCGCCGACGCTCTAACCGAAAGCATTGATTAGCTCTTCCATCTTGGGCTAAACCTCGCCACGCGACGCTAGCAGCTCCAGATAGTTTTGCTCGGTCGCCAGAGCCGTAGCGGACCAGGTGAATTTTTTCAGTACCCGCTCGAGTCCATTGCTTCCAATTTCATCGCGCAGTATTGCAGAATCGAGCGCCTGAAGAATTTTCTTTGCAAGCTCCAACGAATCACCGGCGCGCGCTATTAAAACCGTTTCGCCGTCAGAACCTGTGACTTCCGGCAAAGCTCCGCCATCTGTTGCCACCAGAGGAACTCCACATGCCATTGCCTCGACCGCGGGAAGCGAAAAGCCCTCATACAGCGAGGGGACGACTGCCAGTTCTGCCCGATTGTAGAATCTGACCATCTCATCCTGGCTGACCAAACCGGCAAATCTTATCTCATTTCCAAGGCCTAACTCGGCGATCTGCGCCGGAAGCTTGGAATCCTTGTTGGGATGTCCCATTATGACCAGGTGTGCTCCAGCCTCCACTGTCTTCACCTCTGCCATGGCATCCACCAGGACTTGCAAACCTTTCAAGGGAACATCGGCGCTGGCTGTGGTGACAATAAGCCCTGGCTCTTTTGCAATACCGGGAATTGGCCTGAAAATATTTGTGTCCACTCCTATCGGCACCACGCAGGAGCGGTCAGGGCTTACATTCATATATTTGAACAGGTCATTTCTTGAGGTCTCAGATACGGTAAGGACTCTTTGGATACGCCCGGCGACCTCTTTTTGCATCTTTACAAAACCATACCAGCGGTACGCGCCGAATTTAGCCTTCAGATTCTCGGCGTGGGAGATCGCCAGAGCACGATCCACCGTAATTGGATGATGGATGGACGCGATGACCGGCAAACCCCTGGATTCCAGGTTCAGAATTGACCAGGAAAGAGACTGATTGTCATGCAGCAAATCGAAGTCGCCCAGTCTCGCTCCGAGAGCCCTTTCCAGACGCCAACCGAAGCTTCTCGGCTCAGGAAAACCACCGCTTGCCATTATCGCAAACTCAAGCAGATCTATCATGTCGCGGAACTCCGATAGCTTTGGAATTCTAAATGGATCGCCAGCCCGATAGAGATCGAGCGACTTCAGCTTGTTCGTGACCACAAGATTCTGGTCTAACTCGGGGAACGGCTGTCCGGAAAATACTTCCACCTTGTGCCCTAGCCTGGCCAACTCTTCACTGAGGTGTTTGGTATAAACTCCCTGGCCGCCAGAGTACGGGTTTCCCCGGTAGACGCAAAAAGCAATTCTCAGCGGTCTCAATTCGCTGGAGCGCCTCCGCACTAAAGCCATCCGATCAGGGTTTGTATCAAAAGCAATGACGACAGGCCCGCTATAGCCACGACAGTCACGGCAGCCACCTTCCTAAAAACCCTTCCGTTGACAGCATCGCCAAGCACACTTCCCCTGTTTGAGAGCACCACGATAAATGTGAGAATAATTGGGGTAAGGAAACCCTGCAACACCTGGGTAAAGATAAGCAGGGTTATCAGGTTGACTGGAATCAGCGATACCGCC
>JAJYFX010000075.1 GCA_021785315.1 Actinomycetes bacterium
TGACTATCGATATGACGCGACCGTCCGGCGCCTCATAGTCGCTGACGGAATACTTGAGGGGATTAGTCCAGAGGTTTGGGAATTCGAAGTTAGTGGCATGCCAGTAATCAAGAAATGGCTAGGTTATCGTACTGCAAGAGGGACTGGACGTGCGATAAGCAGCACCAGTCCACTCGATCAGATCAGACCCACGGACTGGATTCCCGAGTGGTCCATCGAGCTTCGAGAGCTGGTTCACGTACTCACAGCGACTCTTTACCTCGAAGTTAAAGGCAAAGGACTACTCGAAGAAGTTCTCGCGGGCGAATTGATTAGGGCTGCTGACTTACCCTCGCCTCCTGCTATCCTTCGTCAACCCCCTTCAACAAATCACAAATCGACTGAACATCTCGGTTTTTAGGAAACCCGATCGTCTTTTACCGTTCGAGCACTGCTTCATTTGCTAAACGCCGTGAATACCATCGCATGTGGCGGGGAAATGTTAAATACTTACCAGTATTTCTGGATAGATGAATGAGGACCCAAAAGGCGGACATCATGAAGTGAAAATCGTCAATCTTGGGAAGAGGCCTCTAGGAGGCTGCTAAGCAATCCTTCCTCCGGGATCGGCACCATGCATTTATGTTTCCAGTTGGTTGTCCTTGTGAAATTTCTCTGCCGACAAGCCAGCTGAAGACCTTCTTGGCGGCTTCCTGAGAGGCTATTTCTGCAACTGTGTGTCAAGTTTTGGCTTCTGTGGCCTGGTTCAGGGGGCAACTTGCCAACCCTTGTCGTTGTGATCCAGACATAATGATACGTTCCCACAAGGACTTTTGTACCCAAGAATTTCCCAAAAAGTGACGCCGCCCCACATTTTCGACTGCTCGAACCTCCGCAATCCCGTTTGGAACACCGTCATCTCCCCAGTCGCGCAAGTATCCCTATCAGCGTCGATCGCTTGACTCCGAAGGTTCGACAGATTGCAGCCTTCGACAGTCCGGACTCAAGAGCCTCCAAGATTGCGGCAAGCTTCTCTGAACTTGTAGCAGGAGGTCTTCCCCCAATTCTGCCGCGGTTTCTGGCAGCTTCAAGACCGGCGTTCACTCTTTCAGTGATAAGGGCTCTCTCGAACCGAGCCAAAGCACCAAAGATGTGGAACAAGAGCTCCCCCGACGGAGTCGTTGTATCCATACCCTCCGTGATGGACCTAAAGGCAACGCACTTTACATTTAAGGAGTCGATGACTTCTATCAGGTGGGAAAGTGACCTTCCAAGCCGATCCAGTTTCCACACCACCAGTATGTCTCTTTCCGCAAGGAAATCCAGTGCTGCAAGTAATCCCGGACGGTCGTCTCTTACACCAGAGGCCTTGTCTTCGAAGAGATTCCTTGGATCCACTCCTGCAGCAGTTGCCGCCCCGCTTTGGAGATCGGTACTTTGTCTATCTGTGGTGGAAACCCTCATGTAGCCGACCAGCATGTGCGTAAAACCCCTTCCAAACAGTTTCAGTTACTTTCTCAATCCGACAGGGTTTCTCGCACAATCATTGCTCCTGTTTCGTGTTCTCATGTCCTGTCGGCGAGAGCAAGTCGGAAAACAAATGATTTGCGACAGTTGTTGAAAGGTGTATATGTAATGGAAACCATTTACCTTTTCAGGGACACATGACGCACATAGTATTGAAAAGTTACGGGACTGTGAACCATACTCCGGGCAGAGGTATGATATGCAGTGTGGCGGAGGCAGTGAACGAAGACCTGATATCAAGTAGCAAGCAGGTGCCAAGATATCTGCATGTGAAATCCGTTGCAGATATTGTCACTTCAGATCCAACATTTGCCAAGGGAGCTCCCGATACTTCGAGTTTCACCCATCGACTAATGACACTCGAAGGTTCTCCGGTTGATGACCATGAGGACGTGGAGGATGAGCTGCTTCCCATAGCACTCTCAGGGTCACGTTTTGCAGCAGCAGACCTGATCCCGAAGACAACTTGGGGAGCGAGCCTCTCAAACATGCTGACGGACACATCATGGCAGGGCATTAGGCATAGATATATCGATGCAGTGCACGGCGTCTGTGTAGCCTGTGGAACCATTCCCAATCCTCCAAATGCTCACGAACTATGGGACTTTTACCTTCCATGTGACGAAATTGGCAATGGGGACCTAGGTCGACAAGGAATTCAGCGCCTTTCAGAAGTTCTGATACTTTGTCCAGAATGTCATGCAATGTTCCATCTCGGTCGTGCGCAAATCGAAAGTTTTTTTGATGAAGCAGAGGCAAGACTTATGGCCGTAAATGGTTGGGATCTACCAACTTGTCGAAGGTACGAATCCATTATTTTTGAACGCTTCAAGCAGCACAGCTTTCTGAAATGGACTCTTGATCTGAGCCTTCTTCAAGGACATGTCGACGGTATTGCAATCAACATACGTTGGCAGCCGGACGAAAGCTCCGGTGCAGCCACTCTGAAAGAAATGCGACCTAGGAATATGAACGTGCCCTGGTCAAATAGCGTCAGAATCGTCGGCATACCGTGGCGCATGTCACGAGAGCAAAGCTTCAGAGATATGGTTCGGTCGCCGATAACCCACTTTGACTAAAAAAGTGCGAAGATTTCTAATTGCTTGAGGATACTCAAACGCACGTGATTTCTACCAGGGTCTTTGCTTTCCAGAATCTAGCAAAATGTGACAAGGCGTCACATTTGTGACCGCGTTTCGACATCAAGATTCTGAGATAAGACTTCGGACCCATACATAATGATGTATCACTACCAGGACGTTTGTCCTCGATTGTCTGCCGAAAGGTGGCGCGGCATCATGTTCTGGAACGTCTCCTCCCAATTCTGTGCACGAAACGGGATTCCTCACTTACTGACTGTGAAATCCGCAAAGTGTATGTCGTCAGTAATCTGAACGTGTGTGATCCCCTCCGGCACCAGCCCCACTGATGCGCTTGTTGTAGCTATAGCGTCTCCAACCTCGGTCGGGGTGGTACACCTGATGGATGATCGGGGGCCATGTGAAAGCAGTACCGGAATTACGTCCCACTCGCGGGATCATCGCCTGATATATCATATTGCCACAGCTACTGTGTGAGTATTCGTTGAGTGCGGTCTTTGATGGACTCACAGAGAGAGAAAAGGTGCAGAGGTCCTTCTCCGCATGACTGATAGGACCTATGTCCTCGCCTCTCTGAAAAGATGCCCCGTACGCACATGCTTTCATGAAATTGCTGTGTCATCCAAATCGGCGAGCGGCCGGTCCACAGACAGTCCGCGCCCTTCAGAGTCAGGGCAACGTCCGCCAGAATCTGGCACTCATCAAACCATGGCAGCGTCCAGTGTGGTTCGTGAATCAATGTGCTATCTCCCTGTCTGCGGGTACACCCCAAATATATGCGCGATCCGCAAAGACCAGCTTTAACGCAACATCAGTTAGATGCAATATCTCAGCGCAAATCCCGCACCAGAGCATGGAGGTTCTCGACGTCCGCCTTCAAAATGTGATCCCGACTTCAAAACCACTCCACAAATCCTGGCGGATAGTCTTCAAAGCGTGTCAGATGATCTGAATAACTGGTGTTCCAAACTATGATCCAAAACCGTCGGTAACCGAAGCATAATAATGGGCAACTACCAGCAGACTTTCTTTCTTGAACTCGAGAACAAGTGAGGTGGCCTCACAATTTCGACTGTTCTAACCTCAGCAACCCCGCTCGGAACGCTGTGATCTCCCGAGCGATTAGGCGTGACCCGGAAACAAAGATCGTTGGAGGTTCATAGAACCATGTACCTTTTGGAACTTTTCCAGAGAATCGCTGTGCCTGTGTCCATCCAATTAATAGAGAAAATTGGAGATGCGGAGAAAAGGGAAGGTGCGGTGGCGAATGGACGGATGGTGAGTGAAGGAGAGTAAGAGCGAGTGGAAGTGCGCAGATCCGCCCGACCGGAGAACGGTTGGTCCTCGACGTTTTGGTTATTGGGCCGAAAAGCTACAGCTTGAAGGGTCGCACGCGTTGAGTTTGACCCCGGAGTTTACGAATCGGAGGACGCCCATGCCGTTGACATTACCGGTGAAGGTGGCGTACCCGTGACCGGCGGAAGGGAACTAACGATGCTCGACTGCAGGTATACCTCCCAACCTACCACGGTGCCGTTGGGAACGTTATAGCCCGACCCGGGAGACACTACCGTGTAGTATTCGCCAAGCAGAGCGCTTGTCCTAGGGTTGAAAATCAGCTCATGCCGCAGGCCGTTGTGGACATAGGCTACACCAACACCCCTCCGCCCGGAATGGTCGGCGACTGTCCCGAGTGTCTCCACGCCGGGGATCCTGGCGGCAACCTGGTATAAAGCCGAGCGAAGCGCGGGCGAGGCATCGGTCTCTCTCAACAGGTCGCCGACTTGGGTGAAGTCCTCGGCTAGTCCGGGAGGGCCGCTTTCAATCTTTCGGGAGTCAATCTTCGCGGCGAGTGCAGACGGATTAGTGGGCAAATTGGCAAGATTGGTCGGGCCATTTGCCAATCCACCGGGACCAAAGGACATCTCGGTTGGCGCGTGCGGGATAGTCGGCCTACCTGCCGCTTCCCAAACATTGCGATCGTGAGCGGAGAGAAACGTGGGCTGACCGAAGCTCTCTTTGATTCGCCCCGAGCCGTTCGCTGCGATCCAGATCTGGCGGTTCTCAGGGCGCAATACGGTGAAGCTATTCGGTTGGATTGCTATCGTAGCGGTGTATGCCTCGGTGGAGTTGACATAGAGGAACTGCCCGGGCCCTGGCACACTGGGCGCGGGCTGATCGTAGGCGACAAGGGCAAGGTGGTTGAGAACCGCCGCTGCAGCCGTGTTGGGTCCGGCTGGCGAACGCGGATGCAAGAGCACGTTGGTGCCACCAGCGACACCAACGACAAGTGCCACCGCCGCTACCCGCGTCACCCAACGGCGGCGACGCGATCCATCTGTACGCCCAGGAGTGGGTGAGGCTGGTCCTCGGTTCGTGTCGGTGCCTTGCACCAGTCGCATGACTCGACCCGAGCGGCCATTCACGCTGGCGACAGCCCGTCGCTCCTCATCGCCAGCCAACACCAAGAGGGCATCGGCCGTTCGATCAAGTACCTCCGGGTCAGCCGGTTCGACGCGGCCCAGCTGTTCGAGCAGTTCCATGATTTCCATCGTCAAGCCTCCTTGGGATACAAACGGTTGAGAAAAGAAGAGTCAGCTCCTACTTCGCAACGAAGAGCTGAGAGGGCACGGTGTAGCCGGCTTCGGGCGGTGCCCTGGGGGATGCCCAGAGCCACAGCCACCTCGGCCGGAGATAGCTGCTCCCAGACGACTAAGAGGAGCACCTCGCGCTCGTCCGCAGAGAGCGTCGCCAAAGTCGGTCGGAGCATCTCAACCTGGGCTGCAGCATCGAGGCGTCTGTCGGCGTCCGACCATGGATCTGTAGCGGCGGCCTCTTCAGTAAAAGCCAATGGCCGGTCAGCCTCGCGCCAGTGGGCACGCAAAACATTGCGAGCGATTCCGTACAGCCATGGACGGGCATCCGGATAGCGACAGTCATAGCTTGTCCGGCCCCTGAAAGCGCGTAGCCAGACCTCGCTGAGGAGGTCGTCGGCATCTTGGCGTCCCGTGCGGCGAGACAGATAGGCATGCACGGCGGAGCCATGGCGCCAGAAGATCTCCACGAAGGCCGCTTTGTCGCCCGCTTTGGACCAGCCCAATAACTGTTCGTCGGTCTCGTCCATCAACCCTCCTTCATAGCTGTCAACTAGTTATTGTCCGCTCAGGCGCCGAGCGTTCGCAGGCGATGTTACGAAAGTGGGAGTCTTGGTGTTCTGAGCATCGGCTGAATCGGAGGTTCGCGTTACAAGTGCCTTGTCGCCTGAAATCCGCTCCCAGAATACTTCGGTTTGCAGACTGGCCAACGTGCCGAGCCGTGGGCTTCACCCACGGATGCCAGATCCTCCATGCCGGGGAGTCATTTGCGCTACATGGCAACGCTAGCAGTCCGATGACACAGCGTTGTAAACCCAGAAATTGACTTGAACGAGTCAAGATTGGGTGCTAACAGCCGCTGGCTCGAGGGCCTGATGGCGGAGCGAACGCGGTGAGATCCCAATACCAAATAGGACCTCCAGCAACCTGGTAGTCAGGTGAAAGAGTTGACTTTAAGGGGTATCGTTTTGTCTAAGAACTTGCGGCCGGTGAGATATGGACTTCCTGCGTTGGTCTGTTGCGTGACGCGCCAGCCATGATTGGTGAGCATAGAGGCGGCTGTCTTTACAAGCTGGTTCTCACCTTCGTTTGTTGTGACTCGTAGTACATGCTCACAGCGGTCCATCCACATATCCCTTGCCTCCCTTCGCAAGAGTGCCATTGAGCTCCGCAGCTTTGTGAAGGTGTATCTGTGCATTTTCCGGGAGTGAGCTTGACTCTAAAAAGTTCCCTGGGCGATGACCCCCAGGGTCTAAATGTCACGTCCAGCACTCCAGATTCCTCTGACTGCTGGGGCGGTGCCAACGCCACCGTCACTGGGGAGATTCTTCGCTGGGGACGCAACCCGCCAGCTTTCCCATCGGAGTGGTTGGCATTGCGCGACCATCACATTCACACGCTGGCACTTCGGGACTTGACTGAAAGAATGCGATTAATTGAATATTGTCACATCGGCGACCAGGTGGAGCCGTAGTCCTTGGATTCAAAGACTGGATAACTGTCCGATGCCAGCCAGGCTCGGCCGCCTGTTCCGACCGCAAGACTGCTTGGACCTGGAATATAGTATGCCGAAAGTTGATGGCCAACAAAAGTTTTGCCTCCATTGGTCGTGACAAAGATCGTGTTTTCGTTCCATGTGTAGCCAACGGATGAAGAGATGAACTGGACCCCGTTGAGGCTTCCCATTCCGGGCCAGTTTGCTCCAAACTGGCTCCAAGTTCGGCCGGCATCTGTCGTATGGTAAAGGTAATATTTCCAGATCAGGATTTTCTTGTTATAGGGATTTGGAACTAATGGATGTGAAATGCCTCCTGCCAACCACCAGTTCGTTGCGCTCAGCGGATCGACAGAAAATGCGGAGAATGGCAGCGGTATTTTGGTCCAGCTCTTACCGCCGCTAAGCGTCGCTTCTAATTCTGGTCTCGCGGGGCCCAACACAAGTGCGCCGATTTTAGATGTCGCAAATCGGCCACTCAGGACACTCCAACCCTTAGGCAAAGGTTGGTTACTCCATTGTTTTGCGGATGATTTCAGAACCTCGAAGGTGCTCGGGGTGAGCATGACGGTAGCTCCCGGCACCAGACTGGCGTCGCCTCCATTGATTCCAAAATTTCCGAGAGTTGCGAAGGAAGCCGAAGCCTTAGAGCTAATTTGAAGCAATCTGCCTTCAACAGTAAGGGCCACTGTTCTACCGGAGCCATGTGAAACATCTATCGCTCTATAAGGGGGATAGATCAGGACCCATGACCCTCCATTAGCTCGGTTCCATAATGTCCCGCTCACAGTGTAGGCAATCCCGCCGTATGGGGTGGATGGCGCAAGGTCTGATATGGCGGTTGAACTTATTTCCTGCGCTCCGGGCAGAAATTGGATCCCAGCCCAATGCCTTCCCCCATCGACCGTCTTTAGCGCCCCGCCTCTCGAA
>JAJYFX010000076.1 GCA_021785315.1 Actinomycetes bacterium
TAACGAAGGCCGTCGAGAGCTCGTTCAACCGATTAGTTATAGACGGTTGTACTTCCACAAATGATACCGTTATATGTCTGTCCTCCTCGAAGGCTGGAAAGGTGGACCTAGACGAATTTCAGTCGGCATTGACGCAGGCATGTTTGTCTCTGGCGATGCAGATGGCCCTCGATGCCGAAGGTGCCACCAAGTGTGTCACCGTTAAAGTTGTTGGCGCTGCCAGCGATGCGCAGGCTGAGATGGCGGCCAGAAAGGTTGCGGCTTCCCAGCTGGTTCAGTGTTCGTTTTACGGAGCTGATCCATATTGGGGGCGCCTTGCCTCGGAACTTGGGAGCAGCGGTGCCGAGTTCGACATCAACCAGCTAGAGGTGATGTATGGCGGGACGGTGGTGGCCAGGTTTGGCGTCACAGTTGCCTACGACAATCAGGCGCTGAAACAATACATGATGGAGCGTGATCTCGAAGTGACCTGTAACCTTGGTCTGGGAAACGGTAGTGCCTTTACTATAACTACCGATCTCACACCTGGTTACATAGCAGAAAATATGAGGACCTCGTAGATGTCGCATGAAGCGCAGAATCTCAGGCTTGGCGAGATCGAGAGCGCCTGGCAAAAGAGCGAGGTGCTGGTCGAAGCACTCCCGTACATACGTAGGTTTACGGGCAAGGTGGTGGTCATCAAATATGGCGGAAATGCCATCTTTGATGCGTCCTCGGGGGTTGACGAAAGTCTTGAGTCCTTTGCCAAGGATATTGTGCTCATGCACTCAGTGGGGATACTGCCCATTGTGGTTCACGGAGGTGGACCACAGATTGGGGACTACCTGAAGCGCCTGGGCAAGAGTTCGGAGTTCGTTGACGGGTTAAGGGTGACTGACGCTGAAACTTTGGAAATTGCCCGGATGGTGTTGGTGGGCAAGGTGAACCCCGAAATTGTCACGGCCATAAATTCGCTGGCTTCGATCGCCGTGGGCTTGTCAGGGTCCGATGCCGGTCTCATACTCGCTTCTCCCCATTCTAGCGAGCACGGATTCGTTGGAAAAGTGGACGTCGTAAATCCGGCAATCTTGGAGAAGCTGCTCTCGCAGGGTTTGGTACCCGTCGTTGCGACAATCGGAGTGGATGCCAAAGGCCAAGCGTACAACATAAATGCCGACTCAGTTGCCGGCGCCGTTGCCGCTGCGATCGAAGCGGAAAAATTGATCTATCTGACCAATGTCGATGGTATTCGAATGGCGGCAGATGATCCTTCCACGCTTATACGCCAAATCGACGCCGCAGGATTGAGGGCGCTGATAGCCGGCGGCGTAGTTTCCGGAGGAATGATCCCGAAGGTTCTGTCGTGCCTGGATGCAATTGAGAATGGTGCGAAGTCAGCACACATCATCGATGGCACCAGGGATCATGCTTTACTGGTCGAAATATTCACCGACATGGGAATCGGAACAATGATTCGGTCAAGTTATTTGGACGTGATTAGGAAGGAGGTTGGATGATGGACCAGTCTCTAGTAGATTACTTTGACTCGCTCGACAGCATCGATCCGGTGGGCCTTTCGGAGTCGGCCCTGATGCAAAACTACGGCAAGCAGTCGGTGTGTCTTGTCCGAGGAAATGGCGCATGGGTCTATGACTCAGACGGCAAGGCTTACCTGGACTTTCTCTCAGGCATTGCCGTGGCGTCGCTAGGTCACGCACACCCGAAGATCGCCGCTGCGATAACCCTTCAAGCGGACAAGCTGCTACATGTGTCTAACATCTTTGCCAATGAGGTTGGCCCCAAGGTTGCGGCTATGCTCAATCGCCTGATTCTCATGGGATTTCCCGAGGAGTCCAATGGAAGAGTGATCTTTGCCAATTCAGGTGCCGAGGTGAACGAAGCCGCAATCAAGCTGGCAAGAAAGTACGGCCTGGAAAGCAAACGTCATCATATTATCACTACAGTCGGGTCATTCCACGGACGGACCATGGGTGCACTGAGCGCAACAGGACAACGGTCGAAACAGACCGCCTTCGAGCCGTTGTTGCCCGGATTTACGCACGTGGAGTGGAACGACGTTTCCGCTATCGAGGCTGCGATAACCGGCGAGACCATTGCGGTCATGCTGGAACCGATCCAAGGGGAACGCGGCGTAGTCGATCCCTCCCCAGGTTATTTAGAGGAAGTTCGCAAACTGTGTAGCGCTAGCGGGCTTCTTCTGATCATGGACGAGGTCCAAACCGGGCTCGGCCGAACCGGGGCCTGGTTTGGCTTTCAGCACCACGCAATCTTGCCGGATGTCGTAACGGTCGCCAAGGCGCTCGGTTCAGGGATGCCAATAGGAGCCTGTTGGGCACGAGACAGCGTGGCGCGAGCGTTCACCGCCGGAGATCATGGATCAACTTTTGGTGGCCAGCCCTTGGCTGCTTCGGCGGCGCTTGCCACAATTCGTGAAATGATCGAGATCGATGCACCCAACCGGGCGCAGGAACTTGGTGAGCGCATTGTCAAAAATCTCGATGGTAATCCGGAGATCCTGCGAATATCTGGCTCCGGCTTGCTGCGGGGATTGAATTTGATGCGACCGGTGGCAAAGCAAGTCGTCGAGATAGCAATGGGCAAGGGACTGATTTTGAATGCAATCGGCGACAGCGTCATTCGTCTTGCCCCGCCGCTCATAGTGTCCTCGTCGCAAATCGACAGTGCGTGCGATCTAATATCCGCATCGCTCGGAGAGGTGCAATGAAGCACTTTTTGGAAATAGATGATCTTTCAAAGGAAGAGATTGCAGAGGTGCTCGAGCTCTCAGAGCTTGTAACACCTCCAAGAGTTCTGTCTGACGTGTCAGTTGGCCTTGTGTTCGAGAAGCCGTCTCTGAGAACCCGCAACTCTAGCGAGACGGCGGTTTACCAGCTTGGCGGGCTGCCCGTTTCAATGGTTTCGGGTGAGGTGGGGATCGATAGGCGAGAGTCCGCCGAAGATATCGCGCGGACTCTGGCGAGTTATCACAGGTTCATAGGAGCACGAGTATTTGCCCATTCGACCCTCGACCGGATGGTTAAAGCCATTGATGCGGCGGGTTCTGAGACCGGCGTAATAAATCTTCTGTCAGATCACTCGCACCCGTGCCAGGCGCTAGCAGATTTGGCTACGATCCGAAATCATTTCGGATTTAGACCTGGCGTCAAGGTGGCGTACATTGGGGATTCGAACAATGTGGCCAGGTCTCTCACAATCGGCTGTCTTATGACAGGTCTGGATGTAGCCGTCGGATCCCCGGAGTCATACGGATTTGATGATTCGGAGAGAGCAAGGTTTCAAGCCCTTGGCAATGTAACTTTTTTCAGTGATCCTCGCGATGCTGTCAATGGAGCCCAGGTCGTATACACCGATGTCTGGGCATCTATGGGCAAGGAGGAAGAGCATCAACAAAGACTCAGAGACTTTGTGGGGTTTACCGTCGATTCGGACCTCATGTCCAAGGCGAGCGAAGATTCGATTGTGATGCACTGTCTTCCCGCGCATGATGGCGAAGAGATCTCAAGAGAGGTATTGGAGTCAAGGGCGTCAGTGGTTTGGGAGCAGGCGCGAAATCGTATGAACGTGATGAGAGGGCTTTTCTTATTCATGAGCGGCGTGAGGCCAAGGAGTTAGAAGTGGCAAAGAATCAGCGTCAGCATAAGATTGCGAAGATACTTGAAAGTAACGTGGTCACCTCCCAGGCCCAACTGGTGGAATTGCTGGCAGAAGAGGGCGTGATTGCAACGCAAGCGACTGTGTCGAGAGATTTGGAGGAGCTGGGCGCTATCAAAGTGCGCATGTCGGGCCGCGATAGCGTATATGCGGTTCCAGAGCTTCCGAAGGATCAAGCGACGCCGGAAGAGCATTTAAGAAGAGTCATGTCTGAATGGGTAGTTGAAGTAACCCATTCTTCAGTGATCGTACTTCTACGAACCCCACCTGGTTGTGCCCATGTCGTGGCCTCGGCTCTGGATAGGTCGCAAATGAAGGAATTCATTGGAACCGTTGCCGGCGACGATACTGTGATGGTTATAGCAAATGAGGATTTGGGGGGCGAGAGCGTCGCCACCGCCATGCGCCTGTTGGCTGGACTTTAGGGTGGGATTTAACGAGACGTATCGGCAATAGTGCCGCATGGCGAAGATTGTAGATCTGTAGAAATCAAGCTGATGGAGAGAGCGGATGTCAAAGGGAAGAGTAATACTTGCTTATTCAGGCGGACTCGATACCTCGGTATCGGTCAAGTGGATCTCGGAGGTTCACGATCTGGAAGTCATAGCAATGGCTGTCGACGTTGGCCAGGGTGAAGACTTCGAGGTTATTCGGAGCCGGGCCCTTGCTGCCGGCGCGGTCGAGGCGGTGGTCGTCGATGCCAAAGAGGAGTTTGCGAGAGATTTCATAATGCCGGCGCTATTCGCCAATGCGATGTACGAGAACAAGTATCCTTTGGTGTCGGCACTTTCCCGACCTGTGATAGCCAAGCATCTCGTGGCGGTCTCCAAGGAATTTGGTGCTCAGACGGTAGCTCACGGATGTACAGGCAAAGGGAACGATCAGGTGCGGTTCGAAGTATCGATTCGAGCGCTCAGGCCTGACCTGGAAATACTGGCACCTGTTCGCAACTGGGGGCTTTCCAGGGAAGACTCAATTGAATATGCCGCAAGACATAATATTCCGATTCTTGCCACCAAGGAGAAGACTTATTCCATTGATCAGAATCTGTGGGGCAGAGCGATCGAGGCTGGGGAAATGGAGGATCCCTGGATCAAGCCTCCCGTGGGGATCTATCAGACTACGGTGCCCAAAGTTATCGAGCCCTCTTCGCTGGTGATCTCGTTCGAGTCCGGAATACCCAAGGCACTTGACGGCAAGAATATGGGACTCGTGGAACTGATCTCAGAGCTGAACGCGATAGTTGGATCCTATGGCTTTGGTCGAATAGACATGGTCGAGAATCGCCGGGTAGGGATCAAGTCGCGCGAGGTCTATGAAGCCCCGGCAGCTCTGGCTTTGATTATGGCTCATGCTGATCTTGAGGATCTGACTCTTGAACGCGATCTGTCCCACGAGAAAATGAGGCTGAGCCCAAGATGGACAGAGCTTGTGTACGACGGACTGTGGTACTCACCCCTGAAAGAAGCCATTGATTCGTTCATGCTCTACACTCAGCGGTTTGTGACCGGCGATGTGAGGCTTTTGCTTGAACCGGGGCACGTGGCTGTAGAAGGACGACGCTCGCCGGTAGGTTTGTACGACTACGAGCTGGCTACTTATGATCCAGCTGATGCCTTCAGGCATCAGGATGCCGAGGGCTTTGTCAGACTCTGGGGCCTTGGCGTCCAGACATGGTCACGAAAACAACTTGGTGCAGACTAGGTTAATAGGGCTTTTCAGCCGGACCAGTGTTCTCCTGAAATGCTGGAAAATGCAGTTGATGGAAATTTAAGGTGGACAAATGACCCTTTGGCATGGAAGATTTGGGGGTACTCCATCGTCGGAGTTGCTCGCGTATACTCAGTCGCTTAGTTTCGACAAGCGTCTTGCTCACGACGACGTGACGTGTTCCAAGGCGCATGTCAAGGGTCTTGGCTTTGCCAAGATTATTACCGAAGAGGAAGTTCAGCTTCTCCTGGCAACACTGGAGGAGGTTGAGGCTGAACTAGACAGCGGTGAATTCAGGTTCGAGTATTCCGATGAGGATATCCACACGGCGATAGAGCGTCGCGTTACAGAGTTGGCCGGAGATGCAGGGGCTAAGCTGCACACCGGAAGAAGCCGCAACGACCAGGTGGCTACCGACCTGCGTTTGTTTGCTAAGCGCGAGCTTGCAGGTGTGTGTGCCAGGATATTGGACTTTCAACGCCTGTTGTTTGGTCTTGCCGAATCTGCTGAAGATGTTTACCTTCCTGGTTACACGCATCTTCAGAAGGCTCAACCGATTTTACTTTCGCACTATTTCCTTGCCCATGGCTGGGCGTTGGCCCGGGATTTCGATCGTTTGGTCGGGACGATTGCGCGTTTAGACGTGTCACCGCTTGGTGCTGGCGCTCTCGGGGGCTCATCGCTGCCGCTTGACCCTGATTTTGTCTCACGCGAACTGGGTTTTGCCAGAAGGTTCGAGAACTCACTTGACGCGGTCTCCGATCGGGATTTTGTGGCCGAAATCCTTTTTGACCTGGCTCTGCTGGGCATCCATCTTTCGAGGATCGGAGAGGAGGTGGTCCTGTGGTCGACCGAGGAGTTCGGTTATCTCCGCCTTGATGATGCCTATTCCACCGGATCATCCATGCTCCCGCAGAAGAAAAATCCGGATATAGCTGAGCTCGCGCGAGGAAAGTCCGGAAGGGTCATTGGTTCATTAACTGGCTTTTTGACCACGTTAAAAGGACTACCGCTTTCCTACAACAGGGACCTTCAAGAAGACAAGGAGCCTCTTTTTGATTCCCTCAATCAGATTTCTCTCGGTATTTCTTCGCTATCTGGGCTTCTGTCCAGCGCGGGATTTGATTTTTCAAGGATGCGGAGAGCGGCGGATTCGCCCTACCTTTGCGCCATAGATTTGGCTGAATGGCTGGTGGCCAAGGGGATACCTTTCAGGAAGGCTCACGCGATAGTTGGCGGGTTGGTGAGGGATTCGTTGGAACGCCACGTTGATCTGGGTGAACTAGTCGAGGCGCATCCGCAGCTTGGATTGGAGGCTGCTGAGTTATTAATGCCGGGCGTATCGGTTGAGCGAAGGCAAACTCTTGGAGGATCAGGAATCGAAGCCGTGAAAATTCAGCTGGATAGATTTGATGCGCTAGTCACTGGAGAAGAGACCAGGCTTGAGTCGTTGGTGTCACACTAGCTCTCACGATCTTAGTGGGCGCTCATCCGGTTTTTGCTTGCCTTGCAAGGCATTTCCAACCTATGGTTGTACAACCTTATGAATCCAGAAAGTTACTTTTGCAGTGATCATTCGGCAATGACCTGACACGTAGCAATCCACGAAAGTAGTCACAAAAAGTGAAAATTTATCGCCTCGCCAGCAAAGTCTTAGTTTTCTTTGTCCTATCGTTTTCAATCTCAAGTTCGACATATTCAACTTGGCTGCACAGCGGCTCTCAACCGCCTTCAGCTACGGTCGCTTACTCGACGCCGCCGGTAGTTGGCTACGGTGCCGCGCAACCGTTTGCGGCTGATCAGTCGGTCGTGCCATCATCTTTGGTGGTAGGTATGACAATGACCCCGAATGGAAACGGCTATTGGTTGTTCACTGCAACCGGTGAGGTTTTCTCATATGGTGACGCCGCTAATTTCGGATCCGCATCAAGTCTCGTGCTTTATGGTCCGATTGTCGGAATGGCTGCAACGCCCGACGGCAAAGGCTACTGGTTGGTGGGGTCCGACGGTGGGATCTTCACCTTTGGGGACGCAACGTTCTACGGCTCGATGGGCGGCAAATATCTTGCGGGCGCCATTGTCGGAATGGCCGCAACGCCCGACGGCAAAGGCTACTGGTTGGTGGGGTCCGACGGCGGGATCTTCACTTTTGGGGACGCAACGTTC